>NZ_SDIG01000072.1:0-30291 GCF_004122755.1 Streptomyces sp. TM32 | reverse complement strand
GTCGGTGGGGGGGCAGGGGAGGTCGACGTGGACTTCGGTTTCGGGCGTGCGGACGACCGGTTCCGGGCGGAGGCCCGTGACTGGCTCGGGTGTCATCTCGTGGGGCCGTACGCCGAGTGGGCGGGGCGCGGCGGCCCCGGCAGCGAGCACGAAGGGGCACCGGTGCGCCGGGCCTGGGAGCGGGAGCTGGGGGCCGGCGGCTGGATCGGGCTCGGGTGGGACTGCCCGGCGGGCCGTTACGGGAACCGGCCGGTGAGCCTGACCCGACAGGTCGTCTGGGCCGAGGAGTACGCGCGGGCCAGGGCGCCGGGGCGGGTCGGACACATCGGGGAGAACCTGCTGGCGCCGACCCTGCTCGCCTACGGGGACGAGGCCCAGCGGCGGCGGTTCCTGCCGGCCATCGCCCGGGGCGAGGAGCTGTGGTGCCAGGGCTACAGCGAGCCGGACGCGGGGTCGGACCTGGCGGGGCTGCGGACGGTCGCGGTCCGCGACGGCGCCGGGTACCGCGTCACCGGGCAGAAGATCTGGACCTCGCTGGCCAGGGAGGCCGACTGGTGCTTCGTACTGGCGCGGACGGATCCGGCCGAGCGGCGGCACCGGGGGCTCTCGTTCCTGCTGGTGCCGATGGACCAGCCGGGGCGGATCGAGGTGCGGCCGATCCGGCAGATGTCCGGGACGGCGGAGTTCAACGAGGTGTTCTTCGACGGCGCGGTGGCCGGGCACGTGGTCGGCGGCGAGGGGGCCGGCTGGCGGGTCGCGATGGGGCTGCTGGCGTGTGAGCGGGGGGTTTCCACGCTGGTGCAGCAGATCGGGTTCGCCGCGGAGCTCTCGGCGGTGATCGCCGCCGCGGTCCGCGGCGGGACCCTGCGCGATCCGGTGCTGCGTGACCAACTCCTCACCCAATGGGCCGAGTTGCGGGTCATGCGGTGGAACGCGCTGCGGACCCTGGGCGCGGCCGGGGACGCCGGTGCGCCGAGCGTGGCGAAGCTGCTGTGGGGCGGCTGGCATCAGCGGCTGGGGGAGCTGGCGATGCGGGTGCGGGGCGCCGCGGCCGCGCTGGGGCCCGTCGACTGGAGCGCGCAGGCGCCGTACGAACTGGACGCGTTCCAGCGGCTGTTCCTGTTCACCCGGGCCGACACCCTCTACGGCGGCTCGGACGAGATCCAGCGCAACATCATCGCCGAGCGCGTGCTCGGCCTGCCCAGAGCGGAGCGGTGAATGACCAGAGTGGAGCGGCGATGAAGGGCGTCATTTTCGACGGCGAGCGGCCGCGGGTCGTGGACGATCTGGAGGTACGGGCTCCGGGGCCGGGCGAGGTGCTGGTCGGGGTCCGGGCCGCGGGGCTGTGCCACAGCGATCTGTCGGTGATCGACGGGACCATTCCGTTCCCGGTGCCGGTGGTGCTGGGGCACGAGGGGGCGGGGGTGGTGGAGGCCGTGGGCGCGGGCGTCGGCCATGTGGTGCCCGGCGACCATGTCGCGCTGTCGACGCTGGCCAACTGCGGGGCGTGTGCGGAGTGCGACCGGGGGCGGCCGACGATGTGCCGCAAGGCGATCGGGATGCCCGGCAAGCCGTTCCGGCGCGGGGACACCGAGCTGTTCAACTTCGCGTCGAACTCGGCGTTCGCGGAGCGTACGGTCGTCAAGGCGGTGCAGGCCGTCAAGATCCCCCAGGACATTCCGCCGGCGGCGGCCGCGCTGATCGGGTGCGGGGTGCTGACCGGGGTCGGGGCGGTGCTCAACCGGGCGAAGGTGGACCGCGGCGACTCGGTCGTGGTGATCGGGTCCGGCGGCATCGGCCTCAATGTGCTCCAGGGAGCGCGGATCGCCGGGGCGTCGACGATCGTGGCGGTGGACGCCAACCCCGCCAAGGAGCCGGTGGCGCGGCAGTTCGGGGCGACGCACTTCATCGACGCGTCGGCGGTGGCGGACAGCGTCAAGGCGGTGAAGGCGATCCTGCCGACCGGCACCGACCATGCCTTCGAGTGCGTGGGCAGCACCCGGCTGATCCGGCAGGCCGTCGATCTGCTGGACCGGCACGGCCAGGCGGTGCTGCTCGGGGTGCCGCCGGCCACCGCCGAGGCCTCGTTCCTGGTGTCGTCGATGTACCTGGACAAGTCGATCCTGGGCTGCCGCTACGGGTCGTCGCGACCGCAGCGGGACATCGCGCTGTACGCCCGGCTGTACCGCGAAGGGCGGCTCCTGCTGGACGAGTTGGTGACCCGGACGTACCCGGTGGAGGACTTCGCCAAGGCGGCCGACGACGCGCACCACGGGCGGGTGGCGCGGGGGGTGTTGATGTTCGGGTAGGTGCTGCGGCACCGGCCCGATCCTGCCCGGCCTTCCGGCCACGCGTTCCGTACAGGGGTGCCGTCCGGTGCTCCGCTCACCGCACCACCGGATGCGGCCGACCGATGCTCCGGCAGCCGGTCCACGTCATCGGCGCCCGAGTTGCAGCGCCTGCCTCGCACTCGCAACCTGGGATGGCGGACAGCTGCGCGACCTGGTCGGCGACATCAGCTTGTCGTCGCTGCCGCGTCTGTAACGGCCAAGGCGAGCAAGGCCGATCCCGTCGAGACCGAGCCGGTACCGGGCCGAGCCGTCCGCTGATGTCTCCTAGCAGACGGAGGTTTGCCTGTCATGGGAACGCAAGCCGAGACGACCATACGTCCCGTCCTCCCGCCGATCATCGTGGACCGGAACGACAAGACCGCGACGGGCGGAGTCGGCGCGCACTTCTACTTCGCGCACCTGGAAGACCCCGCGAAAGCGAAGATCAGCACCAATCACCCGGACGTGCTGCAAGTCATCCCGGGGCACACGGAACCAGGCGACGGGGTATTCACCTGCGGCGCCAATGCCCTGCAACCCGGCCGTGCGCACGTCAAGATCGTTCCTTCCCCTGAAGACCCGAACCAGCAGCCCGTAGACGTGATGATCACCATAGCCAAGCGGGGCTGACGACTTCGCGCCTGGTGGGCGGGGGTTGGGGAGCGAGATCGTGGTTCTCGCTCTGCCTGGTGGACCGGCAGGTTCAGCGATCACTGCTCCCGGCAGACAAGCCGGCATCGAGGTGACCGCTGAACTGACCGCCGACTCCGGACCGTTCCCCCGCCGCGGGGAGCCGGCTCCCCATACCGGCGCGTGAGACCGCTATGTCACCCCTTGGCGGAAAGCTGCCAACGATGACTCAGAAGACGCTGACGGAGCTTGTCTCCGCGATGAACGGCCAGCCGACGGCGAACGAGTGGGACATCGTCGTTTCCTACTCCGAGGGGCAGCTCAACGACTTCCTGAAGAAGAGATACGAACAAGGAGAGCTCGTCGAGTTGGTTTCGATATCGACCACGGGAACCAATCCGATCACCGGTGACGACTTCCGGATCGACTACACGGTCAACTTCCAGACACCCACGATGAACTTCATTCTCGGCCGGGCCGATGTCGTCCGTCTGACGATGCCCATCGGCGCCGGGTCCCGCTACGCCGTGACGCCGGCGGGGGCGGAAAAACCGTCGCGGAGCGCGGAGATTCCGGACGGATACTCGGTGGTGGCGATAGTGCCACTGGCGGCGCTCTCCGGCGACGCCGGTGACGTGGTCGACCAGGGGAATGTCGTCAGGTTTGAGCATGGCGGACCTTCGACGCGCCATGTCGTGCTGCACTTCCGCAATGACAGCAAGGGAACAGTCTTCCAAGTTCAGCCGCCCCCAGGACAAGGCCCTCCCGGCGACATTCTGACGACCTATTTCCTGCCGAAGCTGAGCGAGTACTTCCAGAACGAGGTCGCCGAGGTGGCCTACGTACTCGCGGGGGTCGACAACAGTCAGCCAAGTAAGGACGCGAAGCTGTTCACACCGAAGTCCTTCGCTTTCGCCTCGACCGGCGAGGAGGGGGCCGGGTGTTTGAGCCTTTTCATCCAGACCGCGGAGAGCGGTAATCCCGCGGGAAACGCCGCCCCGTCCTTCCAGCCGGGCGGCCGGCAGATGTCGCCCGTGCCCACCGGTTACACCGCGAGCATCATCCTGTCGCATGACCTGGTGACCAACGCGTTCTTCAAGCCCAAGTTTGAGGCTGAAGGATTCACCGTGGAAGTCGAAAGCTGCGCACGGGGTGCGCTCCTCTCGCTCTCGAAGGATGTTTCGGTGATCCGTGAAGGGGAGGACGAACAATGGATCTTCGGCGGTCACTGCTACACCGGACTGCGGCTCAGCATGAAGGATTTCCCGCTGAAACTAGAGCTTTCCGACGGGAAGGCCACGGCGAAATGGACGGGCAGGGCGGAGTCCTCCTGGTCCGAATGGACGGCTGGGGAAGGGCAGACGGGACATTATGGGGGCGTGGACGTCACCATCGACCTGAGTAAGGCGGCAGAGGCCTTCAGTGTGACAAACCGGGGTATTGACTTCCCGGAATTCAAGTTCACACGCGATGACTTCGTGGTGGGGATCAATAAACACTCTTGCAGCTTCTTGGAAAGGCTCGGCGGGTGCTTGGAGACTCCGCCACCCTTCTATTCCGGGCAGATGACCCTACAGATTCCCGGAATCAATTTCTCACAGCGCGGGTTGGATTACTTCCTTGAGACCAACCTGCTGGAGCCGGGCCGGCAGATGATCGAAGTCGACAGCCATGCCGGACTCGGTACACCCCACGACTTTCTGATCGTCGGCAAGATCGTGGCGGCATGATCAACCCTTCCCGATGTTCCGCATACCAAGAGCCGACGCTGCACACAGCAGTCTCGTGAGGAGGAAAGGATGCCGAAAGTCACGAATTCCGCGATCTACCGGGCCACCTTCCAGGCGGCCAGCGAAATACTCCGGCAGCAAAGCGACGATGTGGTGGGGCGAATCAGAAGCATGGCACCCAACCAGGCGCTCTACCGGTACGTCAGCTATCGGGACTTCGCCGGTCAGCAGGAGGCGGGCGGACGCACGGTCTGGACGCCGCTCAGCCAGGACCTTGACAACCGATGGACGGGATCGGGCCCGGACGGCGGTGGGCAGCAGGGGCTGTATTTCTCCCAGGAAGGTGAAGGGCCGGGGCCCACCGCCTTCCCAGAGCTCCAGTACTACCAGGATATGGACCGTCCTGTGCCGGCACAGGAGGAGGTCGCCTACTACGAGTACCGGCCCAGCCCGCCCGGCCAGCCCCCCCTTGCTCCGGAATGGACCAAGGCGCCCGCCTCCTCACTGCGCACGATGTTCCTGTACACCTGCACGCCCCCGCTCGGCACCCCTTACCCTGGCCTCGACCTCACGTACCAAGGTCCGCAGGACCCGCTGATGGAAGCCATCCTCAGCCGGGCCCGAAAGATTGCTCCGGAGGCTTTCACCGACGCCGACACGGTGCAGTCGCTTTACATGGCGTCGGAAGACGCCAGCTTCACACGTGCCATCGGCAATGCGGCACTTGAGGTCGGCTTCCGGTTCTTCCAGACCACGTCCGTGCGAGACCGGCAGTCGGTCAACGTGGTGATCCGCGCCAGGACCAGAGAGCCGGTCACCACACTGAGTCCGCAGGGCCGCGCCACCTTTTTCGTCCGCCCCGACGACCAGCGGCGGCAAGCGGTCGTGACGATCGATGACATGTTGTACAACGACACGTTCGACACCAGTACCGCCATCGTTCCGGCCCGCGACTGGCGAGCTCAGCTGGCCCAGGCGGAGGAGCGGGTGGCCCACCTGGCACAGGAGATCGACTGGTTGTACACCGCGCGTGCCGTCGACGCGGAGATCGGCACCGAAACACGCAAGTACCTGCACGATCACTCGGACATCCTCGATGCACCCGTGCACTCCGCCGTGGGCGAGGTCACTGCGGCAACGGTTGACGGCCGGGTGGTGGAAGTCCTGACCAATTGCGTGTTCGCAGCTGCCGCGGCACGGCCTGACTACGTTGTTCTTCGCCAAAACCTCGCGGCCGAGGGTGTTCGCTCGTTGCTCATCCGCTCTCTCGTGGCGCCCAAAGTGCATCAGCTCGCTGAGCGGGGCTACCGCCAATCCGTCGTGGCAGAAGTATTGCTGAAAGAACGGCAGCACCATTTCGAGGAGACGGCGCTCCAGCTCCAGCGTGCGGCTGCCGCCGCGCGGCAGATGAGCGGTGGGACAGCGGCCGAACGCAACGCCAGGGAAGCCGAGCTGACGAAGGTCCGGGACCAGCAGGGAAGGTTGAAGCCCGACGATCCGGCGTTCAAGAAGGAGAGTGAACGCCTTCGCCAGGATGCTGAACACCTGGAGGCCGATATCAAAAGGCTCGCGGATGCGCTGGAGGCGCAAGAGCGCGAAGCAGAGCGGATAGAACAGGAGAGGCAGGCTGCCGAGGTCGAGCGCGAGGCCAGCAGGGCGGGGGAGCAGGAAGCCGAGCGCCGGCACCGCGAAGCCAGCGAGGGCATCTTCCGGCGGGAGAGGGTATGACCGACTCCCACGCCTCGCTTCTCACGAGCTCCCTGGAGTGCTTCCAAGCCGTCACGGTCGAGGGCACACGGCTCATCCTGAGCGTCGACGACGCGCTGAGCCTGGGCAAGGGCTCGGAGATCGGTGACACCTATGCCGGCACCACGGTCTGTCTCTTCGCCGAGTCGCTGCTCCTCAACGGCACCTTCGCCTGCGAAAGCGCCATCATCTCGGTGAACACGCTCGCCCCCGTGAACCACGCGGGCCTGTCCACCTCCGGTGGCCGGGACGTGGACGTGCCCGGTGTCAACAACGATCAGAACATGCCCGGCAAGCGGGGCGTCGACGGGCGGCCGGGACAGCAGCTCGCGGTGTACCTGGAGGACACCCCGGACGGAATGCCGGCTGTCGCACTCGCTGCGGCGGGCGGAGACGGCGGGCCCGGCCAGCGGAGCCTGAAGACACGGGGCGGAGACGGCGGAGACGGCGCAGCCGGCGGGAGCGTGATCCTGCTGGCCGGACTGGTTCCGCTCAAACTGGCCGGACGACTCCGCGGTGTCGTCCGGCTGCCCACCCTGGAACAGCAGAAGCAGGCGATCGGCAACCTGCTGGCGATGTCGTGGCCGGACCTCACGGGCCTGCCCGGCTGGAACGAGGCCCTCGCCGGTCTGAAGGCGGCCACCGCCGCGACCACGCGCGATGACGTGGTGCGGCTGCTGACAACGGCGGGCGTACATCTGGAGGGCGCGACGACCGCCTGCCGCGCTGCCGCCACCGCGGCCATCGACGTATCGGGCGGTGCCTACGGCACGTACGGTCCCGGCGCGCCGCCGGGTCACGACGGCAAGAAGGGCCCGCAAGGATCGAAGGCCGTCGTCGTGTTCGGCAGCCCGGAGGAGCTCGCGGGAAGCGACTTCCCGTCCTTCTTCCTCGTACACCCCAGCCAGTGCGCCCGCTTGCTGGAAGCCATCCGGCTGCGCTACCTGGTACTGGACCCCGTCAATGACCCGCAGGCGGTCACCGACCTTTCCGGTCTGCTGTCGCGCCTGCACGACCGTACCGAGCTGTTCGCCGGGCTCCGGGACGGCAGCCCGTTGGCGCGCTACTACGCAGAGCGCGAAAGGCGGTTCGGAACCGTTGACGCGGTCGCGCAACTCCGCCACATCCATGTCCAGTGCACGGCCCTCCTGGCCCAGCTGCACAGTGGGCAGGACAGTTACGGATACGAGCCGCATACGGTGCCGCTCGGCTCTTTCCAGTTCTACAAGGACACGCTCGACAGGATGATCGGAAACTTCGACGACATCGAGCGGAACTACCACGCCTACTTCGAAAAGCTGGTCCGGAACGCGGCCTCGATGGACCAGATACGGAATGCGCGAGAGCAGAACACGGCCACCGTCGCGGAGGCGAGAGAGCGGCTCAGGCTTGTCCAGGCCACGATTCCGGGAATGGCCTTCATTATCGCCGGATACGAGTCGGTACTTCCGGATCTCAGGGCGAGGCTTGATGTCAAGATCGCGGAGTTCACGGACCGGCTGCATGCGAAATTCGATTTCGAATTCGATCATCTGGTGTCGGCGCTCACCACGCTGGCCTTCGCGCCCGAATCCAAGTTCATGATGCTGATGCAGGCCGGCGGGTTCTTGTACCAGGGCACAAGTACCCTCGCCGACGAATCCGGCGTGGAGGTGAAGAGGGATTATCTCATCCGCGAGGCCAAGACGGTGGGTGGAGACATTGACGCACTGCTTGAGGGCTACCGGTCTCTGGACAACGGAACATACCAGCCGGAAGATCCTGGTGCCGGCAAGTTGATAGCCGAAGAGACCCAGTTTCGCAACACCTTCCAGCGGTTCAAGAATTCCATGGGGAATGAGCTGCGTGAGGTTGAGGAGGCACTTACCGCCTACATAGAGAAGATCCAGGAGCGGAACAACCAGATCCTGCGCTACAACGCCGCGATCATTCTGGCCGCCCGTGACGCCAGCACGATCAAGGCCACCGAAGAGCGGAGCGCCGCACTCGACGAACGGGCCCTCGCCACGATGGACCCAGGCCTCCCCGATCTTGTCAGCTTTGTGTCGCGCCTCTATTACGCGAGCCGCGACCACATCATGCGCACGCTCAACCTGACCGCCCGCGCCTACCGGTTCTGGGCTCTGTCGGACCGGAACCTCATAGCCGAGGCATACGGCGACAAGGGTGTCAGTGACATCGGCCATGCAGCCCTGGTCCACGCGAGCAACACCATCCTGAACGCCTACGGCCAGGCCGTTGAGAAATTCGGCACCGGCAGCACTCCGTTCCCGGCGAAACCGAGAGACCAAGGTCTGCTCCTGGAGATCCCGGACTACCAGGTGGAAATGTTCCGAGAGTGCCGCAACATCACGGTCTCCCCTGTTCTCGCGCGGGCCGAAACGGATCTTGAGGAAAGCCTTTTCGCGCGGATGTCGAATGTGCGAGTCAGCCGGGTAAGGGCGTGGATCAAGGGTGCCAGAACTCGCAGTAACCAGCTTCGAGTTCGTATCACCCACACCGGTCCCGAGACTATTGTGGGAACCAATGGGAGTGAATTTGAATTCGATCACGAGCCTGTTGTGAAGAATTTCATGTACGATCTGGCCAGCGGTCGCATATTCCAGGATGCCGATTTCGGAATCGAGCCGATCCGGGATCCGGGCAGCCAGACGTATGCGCCCGTCGGCCCCTTCGCCACATGGCAGATCGAGGTGGAGCCGTCGGCCAACCCGGGAGTTGACCTTTCCGGTGTCACGGGCGTGACGCTGGAGTTCCACGGCAGTAGCTACGCCTTTCACGTGGGAAAGGAGTAGGGCAAACTTCTGGCGGGTCGGTGTCCCGGCGACGCGCTCAGGGCGCGAGGCGTCCGAAGGTGCCCCGGTGGAAGAGGAGCGGACCGGAGGCGGCGGCGTGCGGGTCCGTGCCGAGGGCGTCGATCCGGCCGACAACGATCAGGTGGTCGCCGCCGGTGTGCACGGCATGGATCGTGCAGTCGATCCAGGCAGGGACGTCCGCGAGGCGTGGCGCACCGGTCGCGGGCGCCGACCGGTACCGCACCCCCGCGAACTTGTCGCCACCACTGACCGCGAACCCGCGGCAGAGCGCGCCCTGTCCGGCCCCGAGGATGTTGACGCAGAACACGCCGGCGCGGGCGATCCGGGGCCAGGTGGTCGACGTACGCCCCACCATGAACGCCACCAGCGGCGGGTCGAGGGACAGCGAGGCGAAGGACTGGCAGGCGAACCCGGCCGGCTCCGGCTCTCCGGGGGCCGTGATGACCGTGACGCCGCTGGCGAAGTGCCCCAATACGGCGCGGAATTCGGCCGGATCCAGCGGGGCGCGCTCGTCGTCGCGCACGGCGCGCAGCGCGGGCCGCGGCGGTGCGGAGGCGGCGGAGGTGGCTGGTGCGGCGGCCGTGGTGGGCGCGCCGACGGAGCGCAGGTACCGCACGGCCGTGGCTGCCATTCCCGCATGTCCCATCATGCCTTTCAGTGAACCTGATGCAGCGTCAGATGTGAAGGTGTGGGGCGCCGGCGGCCACCCGCGGTCGCCCGGTGGCGGCCACCCGCACGTGTGGTTTACCGGCGCATCGGATCCGATCCCGGTGGATTCGCGCGAGATTGGTCGGCGGATTCCTGATTGCGTGTCGTCCGCACGGGTAGCGTCCAGCACGGCCGCGTCCGTAGCCGAACACGGGGGAGAGTTCCGGTACATGGCCGATGCGAGACCGACGTCAGCTTCGTCCGCCGCGTCACCCACCTTCGACGAGGTCTTCTGTGGGCTGCTGCCCCGCCTCTACCGGAGGGCGGTGATGCTGGCCGGGTCCAGGCAGTCCGCGGAGGACGTGGTGCACGAGGCGTACCTCAAACTCGCCCGCCGCCCCCAGCGCTTCCTCGCCCATCCGGAGCCGTACGCCTACGCCTTCACCGCCGTGCTCAACGTCGCCCGCGACGCGTACCGCAAGGACCGGCGACAGGTGCTGGTCGACGGCATGGAGGAGGTCGAGGAGGCCGGTGCGGGCGGGGCTGCGGACCCGGGGGCCGGCGGCTGGGACGGCGGGGTGGAGCGCCGGCAGGCCGAGATCGAGGCGGTGCGCCTGCTGGGGAAGCTGTCGCACCGGCAGGCCGGCATCGTCATCCTCGTCGACCTCGACGGCTACACCCTCGACCAGGCCGCGAAGATCATGAAGGTGCATCGGGGCACCGCCGCCCGCCATCGCGCCCGTGCGCTGGACAGGCTGCGCGCCTACCTCGTTGAATCGGAGCACGGGCAGGCCGGGAGGTGAGCGGCGCGGTGGGTGTGGGGTCACGCTACGACGGCGGCGCGGGCGGCGGCAGAGGGGACGCCGGCGGCGGTCGGGGGGACGGCGCCGGGGACGATCCCGAGGCGCTGCTGCGCGCACGGCTGCGGCGCGCGGACGAAGAGATCGAGACACCGCCCGGACTGTGGGACCGCATCAGGGAATCGGGCTCCGGGCCGGCGCCCGCCGTGGTGGCGCTGCCCCGGAGGCGGCCGTATGCGGTCGCGCTCACGGTGGCGGCCGCGGTGGCCGCGGTGCTGCTGGGGGTGTGGTGGCTGATGCGTCCCGGGCCCGTGTCCGTGCGGCCGGCCGGGCCGCCCCCGACGGTGAAGATCACGGTCTACAACAGCGAACGGGCGTGCCGCGCGGGCCGCTCCCTGGAGTGCGCGCTGCGGCTGGCCAAGGACCCGCGCACCGCGTACGCCGCCCGCGGCAACTCCGCCGGCCGGGTCTGGCACGGCGATGACCTGGCCGCGCGCTGTGTGGTGACGGACGGCCGGATGGTGCGCGACGAGGAGGGCGTCACCTCCACCCGCTGGTATCTGGTCACCAGCGGGCAGGGCGTACGGGGATGGCTGCCGGGGGTGCGGACCCGCAACACCCGTGAGGTGCCGGAGTGCCCGGATGGGGTGGGGTAGGGCGTCTCTGGTCAGCGTCCCCGGTATGCCGGGTTGCGGCGCGCCACGAAGGAGGCGACCCCCTCCTGTGCGTCGGCCGTCGTCATGTTGATCTCCTGGGCGGTGGCTTCGGCGGTGAGAGCCGTGCTCCGGTCGCTGTCGAGAGAGGCGTTGACCAGCTGTTTTGTCAGGGCCAGTGCCCGGGTCGGGCCGGCCGCCAGCCGCTCGGCCCACTGCCGTGCCACGGTCCTCAGCTCGAAGTCCGGGACGACCCGGTTGACCAGCCCCAGCCGTTCCGCCTCCGCGGCCGGTACGGCGTCCCCGAAGAACAGCAGTTCCTTGGCGCGCTGCGGGCCGATCAGCCGCGGCAGGAGGTAGGCGCCGGCGCCGTCCGGGACCAGGCCGCGGCGGACGAACACCTCGATGAAACGGGCCGATTCGGCGGCCAGTACCAGATCGCAGGCGAGCGCGAGATGGGCACCGATCCCGGCCGCGGTGCCGTTGACGGCGGCGATCACCGGCTTCTCACAGTCCAGCACCGCCGTGATGAGCCGCTGCGCGCCGTGCCGGATCAGCCGGGCGACATCGCCGGCGACCCGCTCCTCGGCGGACGGTGCGCCGCGCAGATCGGCGCCGGCGCAGAAGCCCTTGCCGGTGGCGGTGAGGACGACGGCGCGTACGTCGGGGTCGGCGGAGGCGTCGGAGAGCCGGCCGATGAGGTGTTCGCGCTGGTCCGGGGTGAGGGCGTTCAGCACCTCCGGCCGGTTGAGAGTGAGCCAGCAGACGCCGTTGTCAGTGGCGTGGAGTATCAAGGAGTCGACGGGGCCCGTGCGTTCGGCGGAGCCGGCGCGAGCGGCGCGGCCGTCGGGCCCGGCGGGCTCGCCGGGCGCTTCGGGGGGAACGGAAGAGGGGGACGGTGAGCGGGACATGGGGGAGCGGCTCCAAAGGGGACGGCCGGGGTGCCTGCGCCGGGCCGCGGCCGGGTGGTCGCAGTGGTGGGCGCGGGCGTGGCGGCGGGCGCCGGGTCCGGCGAATCGGCGGTGGCCGGCGGCGGGGCGGCGGTGGCCCGTCTGGTGGCGGCGGGCGTACGCGCCGGTGCGGTCAGGGGCAGACGGCGAGTGCGTCGAGGGCCACGGCGCCCTGGCCGCGCTCCAGGACCACCAGCGGATTGATGTCCAGCTCGGCCAGTTCGCCGTCGAGTTCGAGGGCCATCCGCTGCACCCTCAGCACCACCTCGACCAGCGCATCGACGTCCGCGGGCGGTGCGCCGCGCACGCCGTCCAGGAGGGCGCGGCCGCGGAGTTCGCCGAGCATCGCGCGCGCCTGGTCCTCGCCGAAGGGTGGTACGCCGACCGCGACATCCCGCAGGACCTCCACCAGGACCCCGCCCAGGCCCACGGTCACGGTCGGCCCGAAGAGGCTGTCCCGGGTGACCCCGACGACCATCTCGACGCCCCGCTCGATCATCTGGCAGACCAGCACGCCGTCCAGCGGGGCGTCCTCGTAACGGGCGATGTCGGTGAGCTCGCGGTAGGCGTCCCGGATCTGGCTTGCCGAGGTCAGACCGACCTTCACCAGGCCGAGTTCGGTCTTGTGCGCCAGCTGCGGCCCGGAGGCCTTCATCACGACGGGGTAGCCGACCAGGCTCGCCGCCCGTACGGCCGCCGCCGCGCTGGTCACCAGCTGTTCGCGGGGGACCCGGATGCCGTAGGCGCGCAGCAGCTGCTTGGCCGCGTGTTCGCTGAGCTGCTGGCCCGGACGCATCAGGGCCCGCGCCTTGCGTGCGGACGGGGAAAGGGCGCGCGGGGCGTCGTCGAAGGGGGAGCGGTAGCCGGCCGCGAAGCGGTGGTGGTCGAGGTAGGCGCGGACGGCGGTGATGCAGTTCGCGAAGGTGCGGAAGGTCGCCACCCGCGAGGAGCCGAGGAGGGTGCTGCGGTAGGCGTCCTCCGTGCCGACCGGCGAGCCCCACACCACACACACCAGCTTGTCCGTGCGCTCCGCCGCGTCCACCAGATCCTGCGCCAGCTTGTCGCTCATCGGCGGGAAGGGTCCGGTGATCGGGCAGATCAGGACGCCGATGGACGGGTCGGCCAGGAGCGCATCGATGATCTTGGGTCCACGCCAGTCGCCGACCGGGTGCCCGCCGTTGTCGACCGGATTGGCGACGCTGAGATAGTCGGGTATCCACTGGTGCAGTTCGGTCTGCTTCGCGTCGCCGAGGGTGGGCAGCCGCAGCCCCGCCGCGGTCGCCAGATCGGCGAAGTGGGCGCCGGTGCCGCCGGAGATCGAATAGACGGCGACACCCTCGGCGAGGGGCTTCCGGGCGCGGGCCAGCAGCGCCGCGGTGTCCTGCAACTCGTCGAGCCCGTCCACCCTGATCACCCCGAACTGGCGCATCGCGGCGTCCACGACCGCGTCGGCGCCGGTGAGCTTGCCGGTGTGCGAGGCGGCCGTCCGGGCGCCGGTCTCGGTACGGCCGACCTTGACGGCGACGACGGGGACCTTGTTGCGGGCGGCGCGGTCGGCGGCGAGGAGGAAGCTGCGGCCGTCCTTGAGCCCTTCCACATACGCGGCGATGGCGCCGACCTCGGGGCGGGTGGCGAAGTAGGAGAGGAAGTCGGCGGTCTCCAGATCGGCCTCGTTGCCGGTGGGGGCCCAGTGCGAGAGGCGGATGCCCAGTTCCTGAAGGCTGAAGACGGGCCGGCCCTGGTGGCCTGACTGTGTGATGAGGGCGATGGCCGGGCCGTCGAGGTCCGTGCGGAACTTCTCGAAGGCGTTGAGGTTGGTGTTCGGTCCGAGCAGCCGCAGGCCGGAGCGTGTGACGGCCTCGGCCAGCCGGGCCTGTGCAGCCGCGCCGCGCTCGCCGGTCTCGGCGAAGCCGGAGGCGAAGGCCACGGCGAACTTCACCTTGGCCTCGGCGAGTTGCTCGATGACCGGCAGCGGGTCGCCGACGAGCAGGACGGCGAGATCGACGGTTTCCGGCAGATCGGCGACGGTGGCGTGACAGGGCCGCCCGAAGACCTCGGCGCGCCCCGGGTTGACGGGGTGGAGCCGGGCTCCGACCCTCTCCGCCCAGGCGATCAGCTGGCGGGTGATGCCGGTGTTGGGGCGGCCCGCGCTGTCCGAGGCGCCGACCACCGCCACGGACTCGGGCCGGAAGAACCGGTCCAGGTCGGGCACCGGAGCCTCCAGCGGACGCCCGCTGACATCGCGGTCGAGGGCGTCGGCGCCCTGTCCACCGGCGCCGGGGTGCGGTTCACTGGTGCCGTGGACGGTGTGTGGTCGTTGCTCCCCACAGGCCACGACGCGGGCCGGCCGGGAGTGCGTGGTGAGGGTGCCGTGAGTCGATCCAAGCATCGCAGACGCCCGCTCCTCTGAGACGGCTCTGATTACCTGACACGTAGTCAGGTTACTGGAACTGACGCTCCGTCAGGAATATGGATGCACGGTAAACCTTGGGCGGCGGTGGGGTGGGTTGATGCCGGGGGGTGAAGTGAGGGGCTCCCCGACGGCGGCTCCGGCTCCGGGTCCGTCCCCTTGCGGCCCCGCCGCGCATCGGCTGAACTGACGTGCCGTCAGGATCCATTGCCGGGTGCGGAAGGGTGTGCGGAATGCAGACGATCTGGCTCGGTGGGACGTGGTCCCTCGACACTTCGACGGGGGTGTTCCAGTGATGACCGGCTCTAACGGGTCTACTGGTCCCACCGGTCCCACCGGTCCCACCGGTCCCACCGGTCCCGCCGGTCCCACCGGATCCACCGGTCCCACCGGATCCACCGGTCCCACCGGTTCCACCGGAACCGCCAAGGCGGCCAGGGCCCCCAGTGCGGCCGACGCGCGGAACGCGGTGCCGGCCGGCGCGCGGACCGTGGCACGCTTCGACCTGCCGGAGAGCGACGCCTTCACCCGCCCGTACTGGGATGCGGCAGCCGAAGGGCGACTGCTGCTGCGCCGTTGCCGGGCCGAGGGGTGCGGTCTGGCGCACCACTACCCGCGCGAGTTCTGCCCGTACTGCTGGAGCGAGAACGTCGGCTGGGAACCGGCCAGCGGCCGTGCCACCCTCTACACCTGGTCCGTCGTGCACCGCAATGACCTCCCGCCCTTCGGCGAACGGGTCCCGTACACCGCGGCTGTGGTCGATCTCGCCGAAGGCCCGCGGATGATGACCGAGATCGTCGACTGCCCCGAGCCCGCGCTGCGGATCGGGATGCCGCTGGTGGTGCACTTCCGCAGCGCGGGGGCGACGGGCGCCTCGGACGACGGCGGGTTCGCCCTCCCCGTCTTCCGGCCCGCTTGATACGCGGCCGTCCCGGAGAATTCGGGTGGCGGGCCGTCCGGGCCCGCGGCATGCTGAGGCCGTGCAGATCCGTACGGCGACCGCGGCCGACTGGCCCGCCATCTGGCCTTTCCTCCACGCCATCGTGGCGGCCGGGGAGACCTACACCTATCCGCGGGACCTCGATGAGGTGACGGCCCGCGAGATGTGGCTGCTCGCACCGCCCGGCCGCACCGTCGTCGCCGTCGACGACGCCGGCACGGTGCTCGGTACGGCCAAGATGAACCCCAACCACCTGGGCGGCGCCTCGCACATCGCCGGTGCCAGCTTCATGGTCGACCCGCAGTACGAGGGGCGCGGCGTCGGCCGGGCCCTGGGGGAACACGTACTGGACTGGGCCCGCGCCGAGGGCTATCGGGCGATGCAGTTCAACGCCGTCGTGGAGACCAACACCGGTGCCGTCGCGCTCTGGGAATCCCTGGGCTTCCAGATCATGACGACCCTGCCCGAGGGCTTCCGGCACCCCACCAAGGGATATGTGGGGCTGCACATCATGTACCGGCAGCTGTGAGGACGGGCGTGGCGGCCCCGAGTCACCGCTGCCCCGAGGGGCCGGCCCCCTGAGTCACCGGCGGTCCGGGATCACCGGCGGCCCGGGAGCACGGGCGCCCCAAGTCACCGGCGTGCCCGGGGTCCCAACCGCCCCCGAGCCGCCGTCCCCTACGGCCAGAGCAGTTCCCGCACCCAATGCCCGCCCTCGCGGCGGTAGTTGAGTCGTACGTGCCGGCGTTGCGCGTCGCCCTGGAAGAACTCGACCTCCTCGGGGTGCAGCACATACAGCGTCCAGCTCGGCACCGGTGCATCCGGCTCGCGCCGGGCCCGCTCCCACGCGGCGTCCGAGGCACGCGCCAGCTCCCCGACCGAACCGAGCGGCTCGCTCTGCCGGCCGACCAGCGCCGCGGCCAGCGCCCCTGTGGAGCGGCGATGCAGATCGGCCGCGCTCTCCTCGGGGCCCGCCGCGGTCACCGGTCCGCGGACCCGCACCTGGCGGCCGACCGTCGCCCAGTAGAAGCCGAGCGCCGCCCGCGGCCGGGCGTCCAGCTCGCGGCCCTTGCGGCTGCCGTGGTGCGAGGCGAAGTGCCAGCCGCGCTCATCGGCGTCGTGCAGCATCAGGGTCCGGACGTTGGGGTCGCCGCCGGCGTCGGCCGTGGCCAGCGTCATGGTGTGCGGCTCGGGAACGCCTGCCTCGGCGGCCTCCCGCAGCCACTGCCGGAACAGCGGCAGCGGCTCGGCGGGGGCCGTCGCCGGGTCGAACGACGGCAGCTCGGTGTCCCAGACCCGCAGCCCGCGCAGCAGCTCACGGAAGGCGCGGGCCTCCGCATCGTCGGAGTGGTGCGTCGCCGGGCTGCCGGTGGGGCCAGTGGGGTCGGCGTCCGTGGTGTCCCGGTGCGCGGGGTGATCGCTCATGTCAGGCAGCGTACGGGGGTGGACGGGCGAAGTGCGGAGGCCATACGACGCCAACCAGGACACAAACTGTCCTCAACCCTCACCAACGTGAGCCCCGGCAGCGTCACCTGCGAAGGGGTTCCGATGAGTGAGGTCAGCACCAACCAGCCGTTCGGGACGCCGACTTGGATCGATCTCGGAGTGGCCGACCTCGACCGCGCGAAGGCGTTCTACCGCGCTTTGTTCGGCTGGGAGTACCTGCAGGTACCCACGGCACACGGGCCCCTCACCCTGTGTCTGCTGCGCGGACGGCGGGTGGCGGCGCTGCGGCCCCGGTCCGCCGCCGATGTCGAGGGCGAGTCCTGGTGGCATCCGTATCTCGCCACCGACGACTGCGACGGCGCCGTCCGGCGGATCACCGACAGCGGCGGGACCCTGCTCGCACCGCCGTCGGACTTGGCGGACCTGGCCCGTACGGCCGTTGTGGCGGACCCCGTCGGCGCCCGCTTCAGCCTCTGGCAGGGACGTGCGCTGCCGGGATGTGAGCTGGTCAACGAGCGCTGCACGCTCGTCCGCAACGATCTGTCGTCCCCGGCCCCCGAGCCCGCCCGTCGCTTCTACGCCGACGTCTTCGGCCTCACGCTCGATGGCAACGACGCCGTCCCCGACCTCGACTTCACCTTCCTGCGCCGCCCCGACGGCCATGAGATCGGCGGCGTCTTCGGCGCGCCGGACGCCCCTTCGTCCCGCTGGCAGACGGTGTTCGAGGTGGCGGACACCGATGAGCTGGTCGCCCTCGCCCGCGGTGCGGGCGGCACGGCAGACGCCCCCGAGGACGCCCCCTACGGCCGCATGGCCGCGAGCACCGACCCCTTCGGAACGGCCTTCAGCGTCATCACCCGCCCGGCGGTCCCGCCGGCCCCGTCGCCCGGCGCCGAACCGGGAAGGTTACGGGGGCAACGGGGCCCCGGACAGCAACGGAGCCCCGGACAGTAACGGGAGGATCCGGTAAGTAACGGCGGCGCCCGGTCAGTCAGTAGGTGCAGGTGCATGTCCGGCGCTCGGCGAGGGCTCGCACGGCCACGGGAGATCCGCTCCGGAAAATCCGCTCGCCCGGCCCCGCCGTGCCGGCTACGCTCTGCCCCATGAACTTCCTCCAGATCTACGGCTGATACCGCCGCGGGCGTCTCACGCCCCGGCCCGCACCCGGGTGTGCCCGACCACGCGACCGGCTTCTTGGCCGGTGCCTCAGGCCGCTCGGACCGTCGGGCTTCCGTCCCTGCCGTAGCTCTGTACCGAAGGAAGTAAGGAAGTCCTGCCATGCCCCGCACTGCCCATATCGCCATGGTCGGCACCCCCATGGTCAGCCATGTGCTGCCCGGCCTGGAGATCATCCGCGAACTGGTGGCCCGCGGTCACCGCGTGACGTACGCCAACAGCGACCACGCTGCCGGGCTGATCGCCCCCACCGGCGCCGAGTTCGTCCGCTGCACCTCCACCCTGCCGGTCGTCGACAACAACTGGCCGCAGGATCCCGTCGCCGCCGCTTCTCTCTTCCTCGACGACGCGATCGCCATGCTGCCCCAGTTGCATGCCGCGTACGACGAGGACCCCGCCGACCTCTACCTCTACGACGTCGGGGCCTACGCCGCCCGTGCGCTGGCCGAGGCGCAGGGCCGCGACCTGATCCAGCTGTCTCCGACCTTCGTGGGCTGGGAGGGGGCCCAGGAGGAGCTCGGCGCGGCGTTCACCGGGCAGCCGGGTGCCGATGCCTACCAGGCACGATTCGCCGCCTGGCTCGCGCGGTGCGGCGCGCTCACCACGGACGTGGCCGAGTTCTCCGGCCGGCCGCCCCGGGCGCTGGCGGTGATCCCGCGGGCCATGCAGCCGCATGCGGACCGCGTCGACGCGGACGCGGTGACCTTCGTCGGGCCGTGTCACGGGGACCGGGCGGAACAGGGCGGCTGGACGCGGCCGGCCGGCGCCGGGAAGGTGCTGCTGGTGTCGCTGGGCTCGGCGTACACCCGGCAGCCGGAGTTCTACCGGCGGTGCGTGGCGGCGTTCGGGGAACTGCCGGGGTGGCATGTGGTGTTGCAGATCGGCAAGCACACCGATCCGGCGGAGCTGGGGCCCGACGTCCCCGCGAACATCGAAGTGCGTTCTTGGGTACCGCAGTTGGCGATTCTGGAGCAGGCGGATGCGTTTGTGACGCACGCGGGGATGGGCGGCAGCTCCGAGGGGCTGTATTCCGGTGTGCCGATGATCGCCGTCCCGCAGGGCGCCGAGCAGTTCCTCAACGCCGACCGGCTGGTGGAACTGGGCGTCGCCCGCCGGCTCGACACCGCGGACGCCACGGCACAGGCGTTGCGCGAGGCGCTGGCGGAACTCACCACCGATCCGCAGGTCGCCGCACGCTCGGCCGCGCTGCGGGCCGAGGTCCGTGCGGAGGGCGGTGCCCGCAGGGCCGCCGACCTGATCGAGGAGCGCCTGGGCTGACGCTCCGAGGGCCGGACCCGGGCCCGGGGCCCCACCGGCTCGTCCACCCGGCCCCCGGTCCACCGCCTGGCCCGGGGGCCGCACCCCTCACTCCCGTCCCAGCACCACCGTCCCCGACGAACAGAACCAGCCGCCGGTGCCCGACGCGACCGCGAGCCGGGGCAGCGCGCCGTCGGCCTTGTGGACCTGGCGGTCCCAGCCGGCCTCGCCCCGCAGCTGGCGTACCGCCTCGACCAGCAGGAACAGCCCCCGCATACCGGGGTGGCAGGCGGACAGGCCGCCGCCGTCGGTGTTGACCGGCAGGTCCCCGTCCCGCAGCAGCCGTCCTGTCCCGACGAACGCACCGCCCTCGCCCTTGGCGCAGAACCCGAGGTCCTCCAGCGTCACCAGGGTCATATAGGTGAAGGCGTCGTAGAGCTCGGCGAGATCGATCTCGTCGGGGCGGATCCCGGCCCGTTCGAACGCCAGCCGGCCGGAGACCGCCGCGGGGGAGACGGTGAAGTCGTCCCACTCCGACATGGTGGTGTGCGAGACCGCGGTACCGGAACCGAGCACCCACACCGGCGGCTTGGCGAGGTCCGGGACGCGGTCCTCGGCGACGAGCAGGACCGCACAGCCGCCGTCGGAGCGGATACAGCAGTGCAGGGTGGTGAACGGGTCGGCGATCACCGGGCCGCCGAGGACGTCGTCGACGGTGATCGGATCGCGGTACATGGCCTCCGGGTTGGCCGCCGCATTGGCCCGCGTCTGGACCGCTACCTGGGCCAACTGCTCCAGTGTGGTCCCGTATCGGTGCATATGGCGGCGGGCGGCCATGGCGTATTTGGCGATCAGGGTGTGCCCGTAGGGGACCTCGAACTGCAGTGGGCCGCGGGAGCCGAAGGAGAGGTTCGAGGTGCGGCGCCCGGACTTGATGTCGGCGCGGGCGGTGGAGCCGTAGACGAGGAGCACCGCGTCGGCGTGGCCGGCGGCGATCGCCTCGGCGGCGTGCGCGGCCAGCACCTCCCAGGTGGCGCCGCCGACCGAGGTCGAGTCGACCCAGGTGGGGCGCAGTCCCAGATATTCGGCGACCTCGATGGGGGCGAGGGTGCCCAGCCCGGCCGAGGCGAAGCCGTCGATCACCGAGCGGTCCAGGCCGCTGTCGGCGAGCGCCCGGCGGGCGGCCTGGGCGTGCAGGGCGTACGGGGTGGCGTCGTCCACGCGTCCGCAGTCGGACAGGGCAACTCCGGCGACAGCGACCTTGCGATGCCCGTAAGGGGCCCCTGAAGTCATGGATCTGACGGTACATCAGGTTTGGCGGAGAGGGCAGGGCGCGGGGCGGCGGCCGGCAGCCCCGTCCGCCCGGTGGATCGCGACCGGATCCGCCCACCCTCCCCGTCCCTTAAAGCGATTATCGGAGATACCGTGCGACCTTTAAATGCTTTCCTGGGGAGGGTATTCTCCGTTTGCCTGTGTGTTTCACCGGCGATTCACCGCCGGTTGGCTGCTCGCTGTTTGCCCATGCGGCGGAGCAGACATTTCCACGTGCGGGACAAAGATCGTCCCGCCTTCTTCGGGGAGTGTCATGTTCGCCTTGGATTCACCATCTCCGGAGCCTGCCCGGGCACCCCACTCCGCATTAAACGAGGCGTTTGTTGCGGGTGCTGTTATTCCCGTGGGGAACACCCCGCAGGGAATTACCCTCACCCCGGACGGGGCCCGCGCCTATGTGGCCGACCGGGGCTCGAACACGGTGAGTGTGATCGACACCGCCACGGACACCGTGATCGACACCCTCAGCACGGGAGCCGGTCCCACCGACGTGGCGATCAGTCCCGACGGCACCCGCGCCTATGTGGCCGTCTTCGACGACGGTCTGGTCAGCGTGTTCGACCTCGCCTCGGACACCCTCGTCACGGACATCCCCGTAGGGGCCGGGGCGACGATGGCGGCGGTCACCCCGGACGGGACGCGTGTTTACGTGACGCGGCAGACCACCGACACGGTGAGTGTGATCGACACCGCCAGCAATACCGTCACCGACACCGTCACCGTCGGAACCGGGCCGACCGGCGTGGTCATCACCCCGGACGGGACCCGCGCCTACGTGGCGAGCTTCTCGGGTTCCGTCAGCGCGATCGACACCGCCACGAACACCGTGATCGCCACGATCCTCGCCGGCGACGTTCCCATCCTGCTGGCGGTCAGCTCCGACGGGGCTCTCGTCTACGTCACGAACGCCGGCAGTTCCTCGGTGAGTGTGATCGACACCGCCACGAACATCACCACCGACAACATCGGCGTCAGCGCCCAGCCGCGCTTCCCGGCGCTGAGCCCCGACGGCGCCCATCTGTACGTGCCGAATTCCGGGCCGGACACGGTGAGTGTGATCGACACCGCCACCCGCACCGTCGTCGAGAACATCGGTGCGGGAGACGGCCCCACCGGCATCGCCGTCGTCCCCGCCGGGACACGCGCCTATGTGGGCAATGCCGATGCCGGCACCGTCGACGTCATGGGGACGACCGTGATCCCCGACCAGGGGCCCATGGCAGGCGGAACCACCGTGACGCTGACCGGTCATCACCTGGCCAATGCCACCGCCGTGCACTTCGGCACCGCCCAGGCCGTCATCACCGCCAACACGGCGACATCGGTGACCGTCATCGCTCCCGCCGGCGCCGGTGTCGTCCCCGTGACGGTCACCACCGCGGGCGGTACCGGCACCCTCGGGGCCTTCTACTACATGCCGGTGCCGGCCCTCACCGGCATCAGCCCCGACGCCGGCCCCGTCCCGGGCAGCGACCAGGAGATCGTCATCACCGGCCGCAACCTCGCCGGAGCGATCGACGTGTACTTCGGCACCACCCGCGCCGTCATCCAGAGCGTCTCCGACACCCAGGTCACCGTCAGAGCCGCCGGTGCCCCGGCCCCGGGTGCCGTCGCCGTCACCGTGAAGACCAGCGGCGGAAGCGCGGACGGGCTGTTCTACACCTACGTCGACCGGTCCACCATCACGGACGTCAGCCCCGGTTCGGGACCGATCACCGGCGGTACCGGGGTGACGATCACCGGCACCGGCCTGACCTACACCGAACAGGTCGCCTTCCACGGCACTCCGGCGCCCTTCTCGGTCATCTCCGACACCACCGTGACCGCCGTGTCCCCGCCCAGCGCCACCGAGGGCACCTTCGACGTCACCGTCACCACGCCCGGCGGCACCTCATCGGGATCGTTCACCTACGTCGCCCCGCCCGGCATCTGACCCGGCCGCGCGCCGCCGGCCGGGCACGAGAGCCCCTTCATGCAAACCCAGCCAAGTGCATTTCCCTTCCAGTCCCACAGGAGAAATCGTGCGTCACTTCAACGTCAAGCGCATCGCGCTGAGCGCGGCCACCGGAATCGCGGCCCTTCTTTTCTTCCCGCACCCGGCGGCGGCCGCCGCCGGAACCGGTGGCGATGGCTACCCGAGAGAGGAAGTATTCCAGCTGACCGCGCAGCAGACTCAGTCCTCTTTTATCGATGTGGACGGGTCGTCCGGGCCCAGTCAGGGGGATGAATTCGTCATCAGCGGGAATCTCTTGCGCAGCAGCGTCACGATCGGCACCTACAGCGAGGTCTGCACGCTGACCCGCACCGCCCCCGCCGATGAGTTCGACCTCCAGTGCGCGGTGGATCTCGCCCTTCCCCTGGGACAGCTCACCGTCGAGGGCCGGTTCACCGTCACGAGTGCCGGCCCGGGCAACATCGACCTCGCGATCACCGGAGGCACCGGGCGCTTCCGCACCGCGCACGGCACCGTCCACGGCGACCGGGTCAGCGACACGGAAACGCTGATCACCGTGCATCTGATCCGCTGACCGGGCGGACCGTGCCCGAGGGCGGCCCCAGGTGACTCCGGGGCCGCCCACGGGAGTTCGAGGGGCCGGGCCGCGGCGACGTGCGCCCGGCCCCGGCGTGCGCCCGGCCGGACGTTGCGGAATCGCCCTAGGAAAGTGCACCGTCCGTCCCTACTATGACGGCCCGTCAGATCGGAAGCCGGCGGCCCGTCGGACCGGACGGGTGTTGTCGCACGGCCGGGAGGAGCCCGCCGATGGATGCCGCGTTCACCGAGGAGCAGCACGAAATCCGCCGTACGCTGCGCGAACTGCTGCTCAAGCGCTGCGGTCCGGACGGGGTCAAGGCGGCGGTGCGCACCCCACCGGGGTACGACCAGGAGCTGTGGCGGGAGCTCGCCGGCCGGCTCGGGCTGCCCGGCCTGGCGCTGCCGGCCGCGTACGGAGGGGTGGGCTGCGGGCCCACCGAACTCGCCCTGGCCTGCGAAGAAACCGGCCGCGCCGTCCTTCCTTCGCCGCTGATCGCCACCGCCGCGCTGGCCGCCCCGCTGATCCTCGCGCTGGGCAGTGCGCGGCAGCGCGAGGAACTGCTGCCGGCCCTCGCCACCGGGGAGCTGACCGGCACCCTGGTGGTACCGGGCGGGCAGCTGGCCACCGCGCTGGCGCTGACCGGGCCGAACGACGGCGACTGGGCGGGCGGCGGCCGGGCCGGCGGGATCCAGGCGCGGCCGGCCGACGACGGCTGGCGGCTGTACGGCGAGGCCGGGCAGGTGCTGGCCGGGCACACCGCGGAGGTGCTGGTGGTGGCCGCCCACGCCGGTGGGTTCGCGCGCAGCCGCACCCTGCTCTTCCTCGTCCGGGCCGCGGCGGCGGACGGGCCGGGCAGGCGGAGGGACGGCGGGCCCGGCGTGCCGGGTCTGCTGCGTACCCGGCAGACCGTGCTGGACGAGACCCGTGCGCAGGCGCGCCTCGAACTGCGCGAGGTGCCCGCTGAGTTGCTGGGGGAGGGGGACGGCGCGGGGGGAGCGGTGACCGCGGCGCTCGCCGCGGCCGGGGTGGTGGCCGCCGCGGCGCTGGCCACCGAGGCGGTCGGAGCGGCCGACGCCGCGCTGAGCCGCACCGTCGCCTACGTCAAGGAGCGCAAGCAGTTCGGCCGGCCGATCGGCTCCTTCCAGGCCGTCCAGCACCGGCTCGCCGACCTGTACGTGCGGCTGCAGGCGGCGCGCTCGGCGGCGTACTACGCGGCGTGGTCGGCGGGCGGCAACGGAGCCGGTGGCGCGGGGACGGACGGTGCGGCCGAGCCCGGGGCGGCGGCGCTGGCGCTCGCCCAGGCGCTGGAGACGCTGCGTACGGTGGCGGCCGAGGCAGTGCAGCTGCACGGCGGGATCGGCTTCACCTGGGAGCACGAGGCGCAGCTGTACTTCAAGCGCGCGGCCTGCGACGAGCTGCTGCTGGGCCCCGTGCACCGGCTGCGGGCGCGGGCCGCCGAGGAGGCGGGGCTGTTCGCGGGCGCCGGCGGCGGGCCGGGCCGCGGCGGCGCGGCGGCCGGCGGGGCGGCGGCGGTGCGCGCGTCCGAGGCGGTGGACGTCTGATGCCGTCGGGTGAGCGGCTGCTCCAGAGGCTCTCCGCGACCCGTACGTTCGCCCGGATCGCGCCGCACGTCGTCCCCGGGCTGGACCGCGCGGTGCACCGGCTGACCCGTGGAAAGGTGCTGCTCAGCGCCCGGATGCTGCCCGGGGTGATCCTGACTGCGACCGGCGCCAGGAGCGGGCAGCCGCGGCGTACTCCGCTGGCGTGCCTGCCACAGGAGGACGGCAGCTGGATCGTGGTCGGCAGCAATTTCGGGCGGCCGGGGCATCCGGCCTGGACCGGAAACCTCCTCAAGAACCCGGAGGCCGAAGTGAGTTGGCGGGGCCGGGACATTCCGGTGCGGGCCCGCCTGCTGACCGGCGGGGAGCGGGCGCGGGCCTGGCGGACGGCGCTGGCGTTCTGGCCGCCGTACGCCGCGTACCAGGCGCGGGTGGCCCGGGAGATCCGGCTGTTCCGGCTGGAACGGCGCTGAGTGAGCGGGTGTGCGGGGCGGTGGGCGAGCCGGTGTGCGGGGCGCCGGGGTGCGGCGCCCGGGTGCGGCGGTGGTGTCGCGCCCAGCCGGTCCGGGAGCGTTGGACGGCAGCGGGAGCAGACGGCAGCGGGAGCAGACGGCAGCGGGCGCAGACGGCAGCGGGCGCCGCGGCGGACCCCTGGGGGGCCACCGCGGCGCCCGCTGCGTGTGTCATACAGCTATGGCAGGACGGATACAGGACCGACGGCGAACCGTCCCGGGAACACCGGGACTTCGGGGCGCAGCGGATTCTTCGGCCGCTTCCCCGGCTGCTGTCTCGGATGCTTCGTCAGGCGGCCGGATTCAAAAAGGCGACGTTATTTGGTCGGCTTCTTTCCGGTGACGCCGAAGTGCACCAGCAGCGCCAGGTTCGGCTTGAGCTCGGCCTGCTTCACGCCCCAGCTCTGGAAACCCTTCTGGTGCCCGGCGACCGCCGCCAGCATCGCGACGAGCGAGCCGGCCATGGCGGGCGCGCTCACGTCCTTGTCGACCTTGTTCTTGCTCTGGAGATCCTTGATGGAGTCCGTAAGAGAATTGGTGACGGCATTGAGGATCTTCATGCGGATCTTGTAGAACCGCTTGTCACCCTCGGCCGCGCCCAGGTCGACGACGCGCAGAATCGCGTCGTGCCTGCGCCAGAAGGAGAGGAAGCCCTCGACCAGTTCTTCCGCGGTCTGCCAGCCGGACTTGCCCACCCAGGAGCGTTCGGCGACAAGATCGGTCAGAGTGGCGCCTTCTTTGGCCATCTCCTCGGCGATTTCGAGGACAGCGCCCTCGACGTCCGGGAAGTACTGATAGAACGTAGCGGGTGAAGTCCCCGCTTTTCGGGCTACATCGATGACCTTGACGTCCCGATAGGGGGACGAACTGAGCATTTCGCTGAGGCAGTCGAGAAGCTTTTGCCGCGTCGCCTGTCCGCGGCGGCCGGCAACTCTGCCGTCGACGGTTCGCACTTGTCCTGTCATGCCGTCAGCTTACCGAGGGGTGATCGGAGCGCGATTTGGCTGCCTGCAAATGGGGATGGGGGAGTTCGGGTTGCGCGGCCCGCCCTTCTGTGCGGGTGGCGGGTCCGCCCGGGGCCGCGGCCCGCACGGCCCCGCTTGGCCCGAAGCGGTGAACGGTCTTATCAACAGGCTGTGGACAACTTTGGTGGATAAGTGGTCCCTCTCCGTGCCGCAAGTGCATTGTGGTGGCCGTCAGTTGAACTTCCGCCCTGTGCGCCGCGTGTCGTCGGCGTCCCCGTTCCGGTCGCTGGGTATCGATCAGATATTCGAATCCTCGCCGGGCGGACCGGATGAACCGCGGCTAGCGTGGGCATACGGCCCAGGCGGCGGCCGCTGTGTGCTGTCTCACGGGCCTCATGGCGCCGCGCCGGGGGGTCGGGGCGCCGAAATGACCTTCGAACGCGCAGAATTGAACCGCAGGGCCGGGAGTGGGAGCGGGGAGGGCGGGACCGGTGGGGGATCGGGGTGCGCAGTCGGTGCAAGGGCATGGTTTCGGCCACCTCGGACATCGGATGCCGGGGAGTGTGAACCGCTCCCCCGATACGCCCGTCAAACGGAATGGTGAACGTCCCTATGTCGGGCGGCGCCGTGCGAAGAACGTCCATAACCGATGGGTAACCCCTGGGTCAACAGCCCGTCGACGGACGTATCGGCGCACGTCAGGCGGGGTTGGGTTACGTCGGGTAACGGACCCGGTGCGGACTACGGGGGGTATGCCGTGACACGGCGGACAGGCCCCGGGTTCGCAACCGTCGGCTCGGCCAGGAAGAATCAGCACGCGTACGGCCGTTTCGGCCAGGCGGTGAGACGCTGCACGGGGCAGTGGCTCTCGGCGGCTCGTGGCTTTTGAGAGTCTCTTTTTACGCCCCACGGGGAGGTGGCAGGCAAGTGGTGGAGCAGCTGAAGCAGCTGACGCAGCACGATCCCCGGCGGATCGGCCCGTTCGAGGTGCTCGGCCGTCTCGGGGCCGGCGGCATGGGACTGGTCTATCTGGCGCGCTCGGCATCCGGCCGGCGCGTGGCGATCAAGACCGTGCGGACCGAGCTCGCCGAGGACCAGCTGTTCCGGGTCCGCTTCACACGCGAGGTCGAGGCGGCCCGCGCGGTCAGCGGCTTCTACACCGCGGCCGTCGTGGACGCCGACCCGCGCGCCGCGGTGCCGTGGCTCGCGACGGCCTATGTGCCCGCGCCCTCCCTGGAGGAAATAGTCAATGAGTGCGGGCCGCTCCCGGCCCAGGCGGTGCGCTGGCTGGCGGCCGGTATCGCCGAGGCGCTGCAGTCCATCCACGGCGCGGGCCTGGTGCACCGTGACCTGAAGCCGTCGAACGTCCTGGTCGTCGAGGACGGCCCGCGGGTGATCGACTTCGGTATCGCCTCCGGGGTGTCCAACACGCGGCTCACGATGACCAACGTGGCCGTCGGCACGCCCGCCTACATGTCGCCCGAGCAGGCGCGTGACTCGCGCAGCGTGACGGGCGCGAGCGATGTCTTCTCCCTCGGCTCCACGCTGGTCTTCGCCGCTACGGGGCATGCGCCGTTCCACGGTGCCAACCCGGTCGAGACCGTCTTCATGCTGCTGCGGGAGGGCCCCGACCTGGCCGGCCTGCCGGACGAACTGCTTCCGCTCATGGAGTCCTGTATGCAGATGGAGGCCGGCCAGCGGCCGTCCCCCGCCGATCTGCAGTCCCAGCTCGCACCGCATCTCTTCGGCTCCGGCAGCGACGACAGCGGTACCGCCTCCGCGTGGCTGCCGCCCGGAGCGGTGGCGCTCATCGAGGGCCGGCGCGGCGGCCGCACCGCCGTACCCACCAACGGTCAGCGGGCCGGTTCCGCCCGCGCCGCGGGCCGGCCGGCCCCGGCCGCGCCGCCGGCCCCGCCCGTGTCGCCCCCGATGCCCGCGGCACAGCCCGTCCCGGCGCCGCCGCGGCCCGAGAGCGCCCCCGTCGGCGCGGAGTCCGGCTGGGGCGGCCAGGTCGGCGCGGGCCCCGGCGCGCACCGCGTCAGCGACCCGCGCGGCGCCCACCCCGGCCCGATGCCGCAGGCCGCGGTGCTCGGCGCGGACGCCCCGGCCCGGGTGACCCCGGCCTCCGCGGCGCCGCCCGCCGGTGCGCTGTCCGCCGCCCCGCCGGCCGCCCCCGCGGACGGCGCGGCCGGACCCGTACGCCTCGGCGGTTCGCCCTCCCCGATAGGGCCGGGGCCGCGCGCCGACTCCCCGGGCCCGCAGCCGCGCGGGCAGGCCGGTGCCGCCACGAACTGGGTGCGTCCGCCCGGTGCCGCCACGACCGGTGTGCCGCCGCAGGGGCAGGCCCCCGCCGCGGCAGGGGAGGGGCCGGGGCGCGGTGAGGCCGCGCCGCCCGCGCCGCCCGAGGCACCGCCCGCCGAGCCGGGCCGCTGGCGCCCCTGGCGGTTCCGGATGTCGAACGACGTCTGGGGCACCCCGGCCGTCGCCGATGATCTGCTGTACGTCACGTCCTTCGAGGTGCATGCGCTCGATGTGGCCAGCGGACGCCGCAAGTTCAAGACCCGTGACGTCGCCTGGGCGATGGCGGTCGCGGACGGCCGGATCCATGCCTCGGACGGCCCGAGCCTGTACGCGCTGGACGCCGAGGACGGCAGCGACCGCTGGCGGCTGAACACCGAGGGCTGGGTCTATGCCCTGGAGGTCGACCGCGGAACGGTCGTCACCAGCACCCGCGGCGGCGGCATCCAGGCATGGGAGGCCGGCACCGGCGAACTGCTGTGGGAGGCCGGCGGCCTGCAGACCGACTTCGAGAGCGCCGAGGCCGGGCCCGTGCTGCACGACGGCACGGTCTACGTCTGGGCCGACGCGCGGCTGAAGGCGCTGGAGGCGCGGACCGGCGCCGAACGCTGGTCGTATCCGATCGGCGACGCGGCGGCCTGCGGCGGGGTGCCGATGCGGCTGCTGCCGGCGTCGGACGGCGCGGTCTACGTGGTCGCCGGCACCCGGGTGCTGGCGCTCGACAGCGCACGCGGCGATGTGCGCTGGCACTTCGAGGCGCCCGCCGCTTTCCTGAGCCCGCCCGCCTTCGCGCCCGGACCGGCCGTCACCGGCGGCGGGGTCTATCTGGCGGACTACCTCGGCACGGTCTATGCGCTGGACGCGGCGGACGGCCGCGACCGCTGGCGGATCGCCACCGAGGCGCGGCAGTCCGGCGAACCGGTGCTGGTCGCACACGGTGCGGTCCATCTGGGCAGCGGCAAGGCGCTCTACACCCTGGACGCGGTCACCGGCACCCCGCGCTGGCGGTTCCAGGCCGGCGCCGAGGTCGTCGGCGCCCCGGTCGTCGCGGAGGGCCGGGTGCACTTCGGCTCGGCCGACCACTGCCTCTACACGCTCGACGCGATGGGCGGCCAGCTGCGCTGGAAGCTGGAGACCGGCGGCGAGATCACCGGCTCCCCGGTGGCGGTCGGCGGCGTGGTGTACGCGTGCAGCAAGGACCGTTGTGTGTACGCGCTGGACGCGGCCAAGGGGACGGGCCTGGCGCGGCGGTCGTGACGGGCGGTGACCGGCAGCCCTGAGGTGCCGCGCGTGGCACCGCCGTAGGGGCCAGGGCGTCTACTCCCGCTCCTCCGGGGGCCGTTCGGGTTCCTGCCGCCGTGGGGGCGCTTCCGGTTCCTGGCGTCGCGGCGGCTGTTCGGGTTCCTGGTGGCGCGGCTGCCGCTGCTCCCTGCCCCACTCCACGGGAGGCGTGGGGGGCTGCTGATGGGCCGGCATGGTCGGCGGGGGCGGCACCACCGGGTGCCGCTGCGGGAGGAGACAGCCGCTGGCCGTCGCGGCCGTGACCAGTACCAGGGCGG
>NZ_SDIG01000071.1:0-30976 GCF_004122755.1 Streptomyces sp. TM32 | reverse complement strand
ATACACCACGGGATACAGACGACGGTCCAGCCCCACCAGAGACTTCACGAAAAATCACCCTGACGAGCTGAAATCAGTAAGCTCGCACAGCCCAGCGTCCATAGCCGCTGAAACGGCATGTCCATCTCGCAAAGCAGCACGTCAGACCAGCCCTTGTGACTGGGAGATCGACATAACCTCGAAGAACAGGACCCCGTTGCACAAACCAGCCCTGCTCCGGGTGGTGCGCCACCAGTTGCGCGGCCTCCCGATCGGAAGCCTCAGGCGGCGGGCATGGCGGCTGATGCTGGCACATGAGGGAACTCCGGAATCGGGGGTGTGGTTACGCCGTCGGGGCGTGCTGGTTGATCGCTGCTGGTCGACCCGCTTCTGGGCGGGTCGTGGCGAACCGGCCAGCAGCGTCGGGGACCTGGGGGTGGAGGTGGCGGCCTGACCTCTCATGGCTGCCAGCCGTCCGCCAGTGCCAGGAGGGGTCGAGGCGCTGACGTCTCCATCGACGGCGACGAGGCATGGTCTGGCTGATCACGAGCAGGCGGTGAGCAGAGTGGTTGAGGACGCGCAGCCGTTGTCGTGCCGGGTAGTTTTGGCTGACGTGGGTGCCGTCGACGAGAGCGCGAGCGTGGTCGACCACAGCGATAGCCAACGGCGACCGTATGGCGCGTTTCGTACAGGTAGGCAGGAGATTGGTGATCAGCGCCTCCACTGCCGGTACATGAAGGCTGGCATAGAGGTCGGCGTCGTCACCGGCCAGGCATTCGCGGGCCGCGAGGATCACTTGACGGGCATCCTCGCGCACCACCTGATGCTCATCACCATGCACCGCGGCGGTGATGGCATCCAGCAAGGTGGGCCTGGTCACTGCTGTCCTCGTCTTTGTCACGCGTAGGTGTCCAAGTGCCTCAGCAGCGGACTCGACCCGGAGTTCCGGCCCGATGTGCAAGGAGAGAGCGCGTGTCATTTGTCGTCTCCCATCAGGTCGAGGAGGGCGACAATGGTGAGGGCATACCGGCGCAGGTATGACAGTTCCTCGCTCGGAGCCGGCCGTTCGTCGCGCAGAGCGAGCAGACGGCGCAGCTCTTCCGTCGGGTACATCGCCACGCGGTGCGGGACCACTTGCACGAGCTGGTACGTGGCCCGGCGGAACCGGGTGGCGATCCGCGCCGTGTCCTCCTCGCTCAGCGGCTCGGTCTTCAGAGGCTGCTGACGGGGCAAAGGGAGGCCGAGGCTAAGAGTTCGTCGCGCCTCCGGTTGGCGGCAGGAGGCGCGGGTCGGTCACTCAGGACTTCCTCAAGAGTGGCGATCAGGTCGTAGCTGATCCCCTCCTCCGCGAGGGAGCGGGACAGGCTGTGGGCGAGCCGTCGCTTTGCCACGTCCTTGGGGGTGATCGGCCGTCGTACCGGCGCGGATGCGGTCACTACGGCGGCTGCGGCCATCACGGCCTCCCCGTGGAGAGGCAGAACTCGCACCAGGTCGTCGTGCCGCCGTCACTAACTCCCCAGTCCGTCGCGAGGGATGCGACGAGGAACAGGCCGCGCCCGGAGATGTCCCCGTCGTCCGCATGCCGGAGCTGAGCCGGGGCCGGATTACCATCGCTGACCTCGATGCGCAGCAGGTCTGCGGTGTACCGCACGATCAGTCCCACGGCTCCGTGACCGTGCACGATGCCATTGGTGACGAGTTCGGAGAGGGCTAGCACGATGCTCTCGGACAGCGGGGCAGGCACGCGCCACAGTCGTAGGTGAGCCGTCGTGATCCTCCGCATACGGGCGACGTGGGCCTCAACCGGCTTGACGGCTACCGCGAACCCCGTGCCGCCGTGCAAGGTCTTCGGGGACACCGTGGCAGCGGGGGCCGCGGCCGTGGTAAGGGTCATCGGGAGCCTCCCGGGTGGGCAGGGTGGGGGGAGCGTGAGCCTTGCGGGCCGTAGCGTCGCGCAGCTCGGCACGCCTCGAAGATCACTGACTGTGTTCGCTCGGTGACCAGCGAACACCGTGCGGTATAGAAGGGGGAAGGAAGTTTCGGGGAAGTTGACGCGTCAGTAGCTGCCGAACAGGTGCCGGAGCCGGGCGCCTCCCTGCCATGCTGGGCCGCATGCTCACACTTGATGGACAGCCCGCCTCCGCCGCTGACTTGCAGCCCTTGGCCCTCACGAACCTTGCGCACTTCACGTCCATGCGGGTCGACACCGATGGCTCGATCCGCGGTCTCTCCCTGCATATGGAACGACTCGTACGGGACTGCAAGATCGTCTTTGGTGCCGACCTGGATACCGGCCGCGTTCGCGACTACGTCCGTCGTGGTCTGGAAGGGCAGGACAGGCCGTGCACCGTCCGCGTCACGATTTACGACCCGAAGGTCGACATGGGCCGCCCGGCCGACGCCGACGATCCACACATCCTCGTGTCCGTGCGCGGGGCCGGCATGATTCCCCCCGCGCCGTTGCGCGCAATGAGCGTCACGTACGAGCGTTACTTGCCCGAGGTCAAACACACAGGATTGTTCGGGGCCTTGAACGCCCGCCGCACAGCGCAACTCGCCGGATACGGAGACGCGCTGTTCGTCGGACGCGACGGCTACGTATCCGAAGGTGGCACCTGGAACGTGGGCTTCGTCGACGGAGAGGGATCCGTCGTATGGCCGAAGGCACTCGTCCTGCCCGGCGTGACGACGGCCCTGCTTCAGCAGCACAGCACGGGCATCGAGCACCACACCGTGACCGTCACCCTTGACCAAGCCAAGGGCATGGCCGCCGCCTTCGCCACCAACACCTCCATCGGTGTCCGGCCGTTGTCGGCCATCGACGACACGACCTTGCCCACCGAGCACCCTGTACTGAGCGCGCTCACCGACACCTACCTGGCCATCACCGGAGAAACCCTGTAGACGAAGGGCGAGGGGGCGAGCGTGGCGACAGGTGGCGTCACTCGATGGACCGGCCGTGAGATCGCTCTGCTGCGCGAAGCACTGCGCATGGACGGCGAGGAGTTCGCGGCGAAGGTCGGCATCAGTCACCGTCAGCTCAAGAACTGGGAAGGCCGCGGAGCGACGATCTCGCCGCGCCCGAGCAACCAGGCCGCACTGGACACCTTGCACTCCACGGCGCCCCTGGCCGCCCAGTGGCGCTTCGCTCAAATGCTTACCGAACACGCTGCGGTGGGTCATGACGAGCGCACAGAGGAGCTGCTGCGCCGTGACCCGCGGACGGTCCGCCACCCCGTCGACGGCAAAGTCATGGCGCTTGTCGAGGAGGGCATCTACCTTTCCGGGGCGGGGAACTCGTCGGTATGGCTGAATGAGTTCCGCATCGACGTGTACCCCACGACCAACCTTGACTACGAGGGGTTTGTCCGTGCCACCGGGCACAAGCCGCCACAACACTGGCCGACCGGCGGCCGTTGCCCGAGCGGCCTGCGTGATCACCCCGTGGTCTGGGTGACCTGGCACGACGCCAACGCGTACGCGCATTGGGCGGGCAAGGCGCTCCCTACGGCCCGGCAGTGGGAGAAGGCGGCCCGGGGCCCGAAGGGGCGCGCGTACCCCTGGGGGGAGGAGCCGACAGCCGCGAAGTGCAACACCGCCGAGTCGGGCATCGGCTCCACCACACCAGTCGCCCGCTACCAGTCCGGCGTCAGCCCGTACGGCGTCCAGGACCTGTGCGGCAACGTCTGGGAGTGGTGCTCCACGCCCGGCACTGACGGGCCCGACCGGTACCAGCTCAAGGGGTCTGCGTTCAGCAGCCCGTTCGAGCGCGCTGCGCCGGCACTTGAGAACGCAGCGAACAGCTCCATGAAGGACAACGACACGGGGTTTCGCTGCATATCTCCCACCTGATGCTGCTGTGTCCTGCGAGCGCCCTCTTGCCGAAGCCCGTTCCGAGTGCGCAGGAACCGCTGATAGGGCCGTCACGACTCGGCCTCCAAGACGGGACCACGCTCCGGCCGGAGGCCGGCGGGCTGTCCCCGGCGGGTACCACGCACCAAGAGCAGGCGTGCCCCAGCCGCATCGAGCCGTTGCGTGCGGTCCAGGGCTATCTCCTTCGGGCCAAGGTGTGAGGGGGCGGGCAGGACGACCCCATAGCAGCCGGGCACCTGGAGCGCTTGCAGTAGGCCAGTGAATGCGGCCGCTGTCGACGTGCAGCGCTCGGTGAACAGGCCGCCCAGCGTCAGTTCATGGATTTTGCAGTATTCGATGACAGCTATGGTCAGCGCCTGCTGCCGAGCTGCAGAGTGTCCCACCAGGCGCAGGAAGCCGTAGACGACGGGACCTCTGACTTTGCGCTGCTCGGTGAGAGGTTCCATGATCTACCGCCCAAGGGATCGGAGAACTCGGCCAGTTCGACCCTCTCGCTGTGCGAGTGCCACGGGAATCAACGGCTGTTCCACTTGTGTCCCACTTCCGTCCCCACCGCTGCACGTGCCGTGCTTCCATGACGGACGGAAGGGAGCGACGCGTGGCGACCGTGCACGAATGGACCGGCCTGGAGGCCCGTGCCCTGCGTCAGGCTCTCCGGATGAGCGTCCGCGGCTTCGCCGAGCGCCTTGGCGTTGCGGTCACCACGGTCTCGAAGTGGGAAAAGCTGCTGGCCGGGACCAAGCCCAACGCCGACAGCCAGGCCATCCTGGATACCACCCTTGCTCAAGCCGACTCGGCGGCGCACCTCCGGTTCGAGACCTATCTCTCCGAGACGGGACAGGCAGCGGCAGGGCTGAACCGGCGGGTTACTATCCCGCGCCCGCGAGCCTGGCAGTACGAGGAATGGGCGGACGATCTCGAACGCACGGTTGTCGCGCTCTCCCGCCAGAAGTTCCGCTACGCGGACGATCTCCTGCACCGCTGGACTGCCCGCTTCCAGCCCTCTGACCTGGATGATCGCGGTCTTTACCTACTTGCCCGGTCCACGACGCTGCATGGCGATCTCCGGCGTGACCAAGGAGAGGTCCTTGGGCCGTTGTCCGCTCAACGCTCCTACGCAGGGGCACGGTCGATCTTCGCCCAACTGGAGATTCCACGCCGCGTTGCGCAGCTCGATCTCTCCCTGGCCGTCGTAGCGGAGATGGGCGGCGAGCTGGATACGGCGGCCCGCCGGTACGAGGATCTAGCCGTCGATGATCGCTTGGGTCGCAGGGACCGAGCTCGGGCACGCTTGTGGGTGGGAACGGCCTTGAGTAAGGACGGAAACCACGACTACGCCGCCCGCGTCATGCAGGGTGCCATCCACGAGTTTGAAGACCTCTCCGAACCCGACGATTGGTCGGTGGCCCACCAGAAGCTTGCCTTAGCCTGCCGCGGCGCGGGCGACCTGGACGCCGCCCTACGGCTGATCGACGTCGCTCGTAGTACCTGTGTGGCTGACTCGCCCATGCAGCGAGTGCGCCTGGACACCGCGTACGGCCACATCCTGCTGTCCGACCCCGTCACCCTGGATGATGGGTTCCGTGTCCTCGAGGGCGCTCAGAAACTTGCCGCCGAGTTCGGATTGAGCCATCAACTCCGAAGCATCGAGGGCATCCGGAAAGCGAGCCAGGGGGCACCCGGCCCCCTGCGACCGTGACCAGGGAGACAAGCGAGTGACGGACAACCAGCGGGCCATCACCGACGACCAGCGGCAGCGGGCCAAGCTGATCTGGGCCTACCACCAGATGCACCACGACGTGCAGCCCACTGACGCCGCGATCGGCCTCGGCAGCCACGACCTTGGGGTACCCGCCTACTGCGCCCAGCTGTACCGCGCCGGCCTCTTCCCGACCCTGGTCTTCACGGGCGGCCCCAACCCCACCGCGCCGGAACGGTTCCCCCGCGGCGAGGCTGTGCACTTCCGCGAGCACGCACTGAACCTCGGAGTGCCGAACGAGGCGATCCTGCTGGAGCCCAAGGCACGGAACACCGGGCAGAACATCACCTTCTCCAGGGACGCCCTGGCTGCCGCAGGCATCAAACCAGGCACGGTACTGCTGGTCTCCATGCCCTACATGGAGCGACGCTCCTTCGCCACCGCCCGCAAGATGTGGCCCGAGGTCGACGTGATCTGTGCCTCAGAGCCACTGGAGTTCGACGACTATCTCAAGAGCATCGGTGACGAGAAGCTCGTCACCGATCAGCTCGTCGGCGACCTCCAGCGGGTGATCGAGTATCCAGCGCTCGGGTTCGCCATCGAGCAGGAGGTTCCGGAGGACGTGCATGCTGCGTATACGTCTCTCATCCACGACGGCTTCACTAGCAGGCTCATCGCCGGATGATCCGACTCCAGCGGGAGGGCTCTGCGCAATCCACCAGCCGAACCTGTTCCCGAGGCTGAGCACCCTGGCAAAGCTGTTCGCGGCGGACTACTGGATCGTCCTGGATGATGTGCAGTTCGCCCGCCGCGATTACCAGCACCGCGCCCGGCTCGCCACCTTGGGCTGCTCGCAGCAGCGCCAGTGGCTCACGCTTCCCACTCATCTGCCCGAGGGGCGAGCGACCATCATCAAGGAGGCCCGACTCGCCGACCCCGAACGGTCACGTCGCCGGATCGCTCACATGCTCTCCCAGCACTACGGAGGGAGCCGCTTCTGGCCTGCCCTGCGCTCTGAACTCGGAGCAGTCACCGATAAGTTTGCAGCTACCGACAAGACGGCAGTGATCGCGGAGGCGTCCATCCGCCTCCTGCTCGGACTCCTCGGCTGGAAAGGGCAGATCCTACGCAGCAGTGAGTTCACCGTGCGGGCGGATCGGTCTCTACGGCTCGCCGACCTTGCCCTGGCCACGAACGCTAGTGGCTACCTTTGCGGTACGGGCGGAATGAAGTATCTCCGCACCGAGCCGTTCACCACCCGGGGTGTGGCCGTGATCCCGTTCCACACACCAGTGGACGGCATTTGGCAGGGCGCGCGAGACACCAGTGCGCTCCGCACCCTGATGGTGTACGGCCCTGATGCTGTGGCCGCAGAACTGAGCTGCCGCGCGGAACAATCGGCACCAACATGGTCCGGCGAGATGCTGAAGGACTACTGGGCCAAAAAGACCTGACCAGTACAGGTCATGGCCCGTGGCTCCTGATATACTGCGGCCCGGCACCCGAGGAATCAGGGCGTTCCTCAAATGCCGGGCCGGGCTTGCCTCGCTAGATGGCTGGTGCGTCCGGCTCTGATGGGTGAGGGGCCGCCGAGGCAGCTGTGCTGCTGTACGCCGATGGCCGCGTCCCCCCAGCCGGACGTTGTTCTGCGGAAGCGACGGACCTCGGCACTGCCTCGGTGCGCTGCTGCTCAGTGATCATCGTGAACACCTGCTCCGCACGGTCCAGGGTCAGCCGCATCGCGCCGTAAGGGCCGACGGCATATCCCGTTCGGTACCCGTGCAGATGTAGCTCCTTCACAGCCTGGACTCCCGCATCGGCTTCGGCGACGTCGTTCGGTGGGACAAGTACGTGCATCTCCTCCTCCCACTCCCAGCCGAGGTCACGGAGCACGGTCCGGGCCTCCGCCTGCTCCCACCCACTTCGGGCTACCAGGCCGCGGTTCGGGTCCGCAGCGAAGATGATGTCCGGGTTCGTCATCATCACGCCGCCTCCCCGACCAGGCCGGAGGACGGCGGCGGGCTTGAGTCGTCGGCGGACGTCGTCGGCCAGGCAGCGAGCTGGAAGCGGGCGGGGCGGTCTTCGTGCCGCCCCACTCGGCACTCGTCTCCGGCCTTACCCAGTGCCTTGTTCATCCGTGTGAGGAATCGGTCGTACTGCTCGTGCCAGGTGACGGACGAGCCCGCGGCCGCGTACGCGTCCCCCCTGGCGAAGGCCAGGGCCGCGATCTCGTACGCCAAGCCCTCATGCTTCGCCCAGCAAGGCGGGATGACCTCCTGCGGCTGCCAGGCGTACCGCCCGTTCAACCAGCGGCACACGGAATCGAGCCATGTGGGCATCGGCTCGATCAACTCCGCTGGCAGGGCGCCGAGGTCCCACGGGGCGGGGCCGTCGACCACGGACTCCTCCGCGCTCCGCTCCGCGATGTACTCCAGGATCAGCGCGGGCGGCTCGGGGAACGGCTCGAAGGCGGAAAGGGCGTTGGTCATGCGGCAGCCGCTCCTTCACGGCCGGCCCACGCGGCGGCGTGAGCCTTGGCCTGGTTCTTTTTCTTCGTGTTTCGCCGAGTTCGCTCGGCTTCGTTGGTGGCTCGCAGATTGCGAACGTGACCCTCGATCTCGGTCCACGATTCCCACGTCCACATGCCGTCGAGTTGCGTGACGACTGGCGGGAGGTTGTCCGCGAGGACCAGAGCATGGCCCTCGGGCAGGCCCCTGATCTCGTCTCCTCGCAAGACCGGTTCCAGCGCCATGTGTGTGGCAGTTGAGTGGCCGCCACGGTCCCCGCCGGACGTGGTCTTCGTCGTGCGCTCGCGTTCGACCTGACCGCACAGGTCGGACATGTCCTTGAGGAAGTCGGGGTCCTTGTCCCCGCTGAAGACCACAACGTTGTTGGTGAAGGCGGCCAGCTCCTTCGCCGTATCCTCACCGAAGCGGGCACGGGCGGATGCCCAAGCCTGGAGTCCGTAGATGACCGTGATGCCACGGCCCCGGCCGTCGGCGACGCGTTGGCGCAAGCTGGGGATGGGCGCGATGTTCGGCGCCTCGTCCAAGGCGGCGAGCAGTGCGGGATCGAGTCGCCCGGCCGGGGAGGCGATGGCGTGAGCCTCCGCAAGATCCAGCAGGTCTTCGGCTATTGCGGTGGTCAGCGGGGCGACGCTGTTCACCTCGGAGTCCTTGCCCAGCAAGTAGAGGGTGCCCCCGGCGTCGAGGAACGCGTCGAAATCCGTCGGGTCCTCACCTTCGCCCTGAAGAGCATTGACCACCGACTGGTGCATGAAGGGCTCAAGGGCCGCGTCGAGCGTGCTGGCGGTGTTGCCGACGGTGCGGCTGTCGCCGGAGGTCGCCGTGCGAAGCATGTCCGCCCAGCCGGGGCCGGCGCCGGGGTGAGCGTCGAGGATGCCGAGCGGCGCCGGGTCGGTGAGCTTGCGGCTCCACCGAAGTACCCAGTCCAGGGACGCGCCGTCGAGAGCGGCAGCGTGGAAGAAGGCGGCGAGGATCTTGGACGCCTGTCCCTTGTAGAAGGCGCTGCCCTCGCTGGACTGTGCCGCGCTGTTGGGAGTGCGCGAGCCTGCGACGAACGCCTTGGCCCTCATCATCGCGACTTCCGTTTCGGACGCGCCGTTGATTGGCGTCCACCGGAACTTCGGGAGGCTCGGAGCGATGTTCTGCGGGTCGAAGACCGCGACGGGGCGGCCGTCCCGTCGCCGGGCGTCGAGGGTCAGTTCGACCAGGTCGGGCTTGGTCGAGGTGGCCAGGACCGGCCCGGCCCAGTTTCGGACGAGCGGTGCGAAGAATCGCAGGGTCTTTCCGCTGCCCATGGGGCCGATGACCCGGCATGCCTTGTCGGCGCGGGACCACAGCTCGACTCCCTTCGGGCGTTGCGAGGTGCCCAGCGAGTAGCCGAAATCGTGAGGATCGAGGGGGTGGTGCATAACGTGCTCCGGAACGAGGTGGGAGACGAGGAAGGGAGAGATCAACGAGCGGCGGAGCCGTCTTTCGCGAAGCTCACTCCTGATGCGCGGGCCGGTCGGCCGTCGTCGCTGGTGAGGGAGGGGCGGATCTCGGTGGCCCGCAGGACCGCCTTGGCTGACAACTGGCGCTTCAGCTGTCCCTTGCTCGCGAATCCGGCGTTGCGTCGGCTCCGGTTCAGCAGGACCCAGACCGTGACCAGGGCCACCGCGCACACGACTGTCAGGGCGTACAGGGCCAGGGAGATTCCGCCAGGCATGATGTCCACTACTCGGCCCTCCGCGCGGCGCGGGCCGCCAGGTAGCGCATCCGCCGACCGCACAGCCGCGACAACGAAGCGTCGGGCCCGGCACAGCGCGGGGGCGCTGTGTGAAAGGCGCTGTGCAGGTCCTCGGCGGCTCGCCAGATGTGGGTGACGGCCGTGCGGACGCGGCCCCCGGCGGCGGAGTAGTCGCCGTGGTCCAGTACGACGGCCAGCGCCTTCGTTCGTCGGGCGAGGTCGAGCGCTTCGGCGTGCAGCTGGTCGATGTCCTGTCGCGCCGCGTGCTCGTCGGCCGGGAGCGTGGTGTGGTCGGGGGTTAGGGTCATGACGGGGGCGCGCTCCGAATCTGAGTGGAAGGGGTAGGCGGCGGAGAGGTGGCGGTGCCTGCTCATTCGGTGTCCGGGGAGGTGCTGGTCAGGTCGGTCATCGAGCCGGAGGAGAAGCACAGGTGCTGTTCGGCCTCGACCAGGAGGTGTTGGACGCCGGGATAGATGACTTCGCCGACCTTCCACAGCGCGATCCCGCGGCGAAGGCGCATGATGTGCTCCGCCGTCCAGGCCGGCAGGCCCAGTCGGGTCACCGTCGCTTCCGCCTCGGCCTTCTTCTGGCTGTAGATCACGATGGTGTCGGCCATCTTCAGAGCTGCTTGGGTCTCCGGGCTGTCATCGATGTCCGACAGGTGATGGACGATGAAGATGCAGGACAGGCCATAACCCCGCGCGAATTTCAAGAACTTCTCAAGCAGCGAGGCGAGTTGGGGCGTGCCGAGGATGTGCCACGCTTCCTCGCACACGAGGATGCGCTTTCGCTGGGTGTACCGGCGGCAGCCCGATGCGCGGTTCGGTCCCAGCTCCCAGGCTCCGGAGTTCGCGTCGACCACGATGCGGTCGTGCTGCCCCGGCTCCGTCCCGCATTCGCACAGTGGGCGATGCCAGACCTCTTCGAGGAAGACGCTGATGACGGCGACGAGGATGGTCATGGCGACGCCGCCGGATGGGACCTTGGTCAGGTCGAAGACGATCATGTCGGCGTCGAGGTCCACGCCGAGGCTGGTCGGCCCGTCGAGCATGCCCGTGAGGTCCCCGGTTGCGTCCTGCTCGCTTCCGCAGAGCCGGTCCAGGACGTAGGACGCCTCCAGGCCGTCACCGAGGAGTTCGTCCCGCGTCCGCTGCTTGGCCGTCGCGTCGGACTCCTCCGGGGACCGGAGTGCGGCGGCGACGTCGGCGAGGACCGGGGTACGGCCGAGGTCGCCCGCCCGCTGGTGGGCCCGGCGGATCGCGATCCGCAGAGCAGAGCCGGCGAATTCGTCCAGGGCCTTGCCGAGCCCGAGTTCAACGATCGTGCGCACCAGCTCGACTTGCCGCTTGCCCGCGATGGCAGGGTCCATCGGGTTGATGCACGAGGCGCCACGGCCACCGCCGGGGGCGAACTTCACCGGGGCCTTGCCGGTGAGCGAGCGGCCGAGCGCTGCCCACTCGCCTTCCTCGCGTTCCTTCTGTTCCTTGGTGTCGAGGACGACCACCTGTCGGCCGAGGCGGATCTGTCGCGCGGTGTACGTCTTGGTCAGGGCCGACTTCCCCCGGCCGGTGTCACCCATCACGATCATGTTGCCGCCGGGCAGGCCGTCGCCGAAGGCGCTGAAGGGGCAGTAGATGAACGCCTTGCCGGAGTAGAGTTCCCGGCCGATGATCGCGCCCGCAGTGCCGAGGGTCGGCGGTGCGATGGGCAGGTACAGGGCCTGGCTGGTGGTCGTCTCGGTGTAGAGGGGACGGTGCACCGTCTCGTGCATCGGGGACAGCGGGGCGAGGTCGAGCAGGTCAGTCACTTGATGCCTCCGGCGAGGGGGAGGGTCGTGGCGAAGGCGCGAGCATGTTCGAGGTCGAGCCATTCGATTCGGAGGTGGGCGTTGCGGGCGCGGGAAGCGGTGGTGCGCTTCGTGCGCTCCAGTTCCCCGGCACTGCGCGAGGAGATGGTGATGTAGCCGACGACGGCGGAGCCGGCCGCGCCAGAGGAGGCCAGAGCCATGCCCCGTGACCCGGTGGCGTCCGCGGCGATGCGGTCGCGCGGGTCAATGTTCTTGCCGCGCTTACGGTCGCGGTCCATCTCGGCCTGGTTGTTCGTGTCCTCCGCGAGCATGCGCTCCACGGCTTTGTCGTTGGGTTCGAGCTGCTGCGTGATCGAGATCGTGCGGATGACGTCGGGCATCCCGATCAGCAGGGGCGACAGGAAGTCAGGACCGACGGGGGTGGTGGGCCATCCGACCACGGCGGCCGTTGCGTGGTACCAGCTCTCGGTGGAGCCTGCCGCGCGGGTGGCTACGTGGGCGCCGTCGCGGACGTCGACGTTGCGGGGGAAGGCATGCGCCTGCGGGAGGTCGGTGTCCCAGATGGCGTGGTCCGGGTCGTAGCTGTTGCGGATGAACGCGGTCATCCGGCCTTCGTCCAGGGGTGCGATCACGGAGAGGTCGGCGTCCTCGGCGCGGGACCACAGCTCATCCAGGTACGCGGCCATGGCGGCGGCGACTCCTTCGTCACCGGTTCCGCGGGCGGCACCCTCGGCCGCCAGGTCGCGGGTGAACTTCGCGTGGATGGTGATGTAGTAGCGGTGCTCCTCCGCAGAAGTGGACACGGCGTTGGCCAGCACGTCGTACGAGTCCTTCAGCCACTGCGGCGCGTCCGTCGTCGCGGCCGACTCGTCGCGCTGCGCGATGAACCGTTGGTGGGCGTAGGGGTCGGACTTCATCTGCCGGGCAAGGACCTGAATCCGCTTCACCGGGTGCTCTTCGACGTTGCCGAAGGCGTCGAGGAGTTCGCTCCAGCGCTCCAGGGCGACAACCTGTTCACCGACCTCCTTGCCGCCGAGGCCGGGCGAGGCGATCTCCAGAGTTGCCGTGACGCACCCGGCCTCCGGCTGGAGGACCACGACGGCCTGCTGTCCGCGGACCGTGACCGGCACCCACGTCATCCCGGTGACGCCCTCCGGCTCCGCCAGAGCGGCGTCCGGCGGGGTGCCGTCGCGGCGCACGCCGGCCTCGAAGGCCGGGGACACCCACACGCCGCCGGTGCGGCGGAGCGCCTTGTGGTGGTAGCGGTTGATCCGCCACCAGCGGTACAGCGTGCGCCGCTGGGACGTGCCCTTGGGGCGGTACGGGGCGTACACGATGACCAGGGCGAGCAGCATCGGCAGGACGAGGCTCGTCGCGGCGATGGCCGTCACGCCGTTGAAGAGGTAGCCGAGCAGGATGCCGGTGACGGCACCGCCGCCGAGGACGACCTGTTCGCCGAGGTCGCGGCGGCCCACCAGCCCCGTGGGACGGTGCTTTCCGAACTGATACGTACGAGTCGACATGGAGGGTCACTGATCCTTGCTGGGGTTCGGTCGTCCAGGGGCCTGGCCGCCCGAGGGCCGCGGAGGCGGCGGGGGTGTGACGGAGGGCCCGGAGCCCGAGGTGGTTCCTGATGCGGACGAGGGGGAGGCGGGCGGCGTCGGACCGGCGGTTCCCCGGCCGGGCGACGGCGGCGAGGGCGGTTGAGCCGTGCTCGGTGCCCCGCTGGCTCCCGGTGGGCGTCCGGCCGACGCGTGGCCACCGGCCGAGGACCAGTCAGGAGAAGAGCTGACGACAGGGTCGGATGTCGCTCCCTGGGGACGAGCGGCGGCCGGTGCACCGGACGTACCGGCGGTGTCATTGCTGCCCTGCTGGCCTTCGGGCTGATCGGGCTTGCCGCCGCCTGCGGCGTCGGTACCCTGCGCGCCCGGGGCACTGGTGGCCTTGTTCTTGGCCATGTCGACGCCGGCCTTGGCGACGGCTGCTCCGGCGGCGACCGGTCCGGCCACGGCCGTTCCGCCGCCCATCTTCGCGCCAGCTGTCTTGGCGCCCGCGCTCTTGGAGCCGCCGCCGACCAAGGAGTCCTGCACGCGGGCACCCATCGCGCGGTTGGCGTGCTGGCCGGGGCCGTCGATGGCGGCGGCCGGGCCGGAGGACTGGGCGTTCTTCCGGTCGTGGTGGAGCTGAGCCATTTCGTCGCCGAAGGCGGGCACCCACTTGTAGAGCGTGGCGGACGCGAAGACTGCCAAGAGCAAGATCAGCGCGCCGACCAGGGTCTTGGAGACCGCGTCGGACATGCTCCCTGAGGTGTCGCTGAGGACTGCGCCGCCAAGGCCCAGCAGGGCGAACAAGACCGGCTTGCTCAACCCGACGGCGAAAATGGCGCCGAACCACTTCTTGCTCTTGTTCCACAGGTCGCGGTCGACGAGCCCGGCGTTGACGATGGGCCCGAGCGCGACAGCCACGTAGATGGCCGCGCTGCGGATCAGCAGCTCGATCCACATCAACAGGGCGCCGCACATCATGATGAGGTTGACGACCAGCAGCTGCCCCACGCCCTCGGTGGGGTTCGCCGCCATGACCTTGAGGATGTTCTCCAGGAACGGCTTGAAGTTCGATGTTGCGTAGGGCTCGAAGATGGCCGTGACTTCGTCAATGGCCTTCATCAGCAGAGCGATCGCACCCGGCGTCATCGCGTTGACCACGAACTGAAGGAGAAGGAAGCCGATCGCCTCGGAAATCGCGGTGGTCACGGCAACTCCGCGGACCGCCCGCTTGGCCACGGCGATCAGCCACAAGGCAACGGTGAGCAGGCTGGAAGCGGCGAAGATGATCGCGTACTGCTTCAGGAAACCGGGGCTCGTGAGGTCGATCTTCGTGGTGTTCTGGATCAGTTCCAGCATCTTACGCAGGAACCAGATGTTCGCTTCCGCCAACTTCTGCAACAGGAACCCCAACGGGTCCTTGACGAAGTCGATGGCCGCCTTCGCCTCGCAGACCATCGGGATGTAGCAGAACGGGTTGGCCACCGCGGAGGGCACGAATACGAACCCGATGATCATGTTGACCATGGCCACCGCCTGGAGGCGGCGGCGCCAGCGGCCCGGGGTGCCACGCTCGATGGTCAGCAGGCCGGGGGCGTCGTCACGCAGTCGCAGGCGCATTGCTGGCACCCCCCACGTCCGCGAAGCTGTCGGCCGGGTCCGCCTCCTGCATCGCAGGCGGCGAAGGCACGAGCGGTTCGGACGGCGTGACGGCCGTCGTCTTCCAGGTGCCGTCCTCCCAGACCAGGTCCACGGTCATCCGCAGGAAGGCGACCTGCGGGCGCTGCGTCTCGTCCTTCCCGGCGACGCCGCCCACCGATGCGGTCCACAGCTCGACGCTCGCGGCCTGGTCGGAGTAGGAGATCGAGCGGGTAGCGAGCGCCGCGGTCCGCGTGATCAGTTCGCTTCCGTCGGCAGCCTTCCCGTCGGCACCGACCCCTCGGTTCTCCATGACCAGGCGAGCCGACGAGTCAGTGTCCGAGGTGACCGAGTGCAGCACACTCGGTGCTGCTGTGGCCGTCAGCATTCGGTGCCGCCAGTCTTCATTGGTGAAGAACCGGGGATCGCCGTAGAGCATGGTGGCGCTGACCGCAGCGGCGCGTGCGCCACGCTCACTGTGCCCGTACGGGGCTGGGAAGCCGCGCTGGTCCTCGGCGCCGCTCAGCACGGGGTCTTCTGCAGCGCCCGGAACGTAGTCGGAGAAGTCCCCCGGCACGTTGGACGCCTGCCGCACGTCGATCGGAGCGACCAGGCCGGTCGAGGCCGAACTGTCCTTCAACTTCCAGTCGTTCGACTCCCAGACCAGCGTGACCGTCACCGACTGGAAACCCGCCTGGGGCGTCGCGTGCCCGGCTGCGCTGCCGCGAACCGTCGTCGTCCACAGCCGGACCATCGCCCTCTGCGAGTCGAAGCCCAGGACGTGGGCCGAGAGGACACCGGTACGTGCGATGGCCTTCTTGACGGAGACCTTGGAGGCGTCGCCTCGAAGGGAGCTGACCGCGTCACCGGCGGTGTGGTCGGCCTTCTTCACTGCCGCACCGGCCGTTCCCTCGGCCGCCATGACCGACACCGCGCGGTGCCGCGCGTCCTTGTCCGTGAGGAACTGCGAACTGCCGGACACTATGGTGTAGTTGGCTGCCGCCGCCTTGGCTCCAGACCGCGTGTGTGGGTAGCCGACCGGGACGCCGTGCAGCTCGTGAACGCCCGCTTCGCTCGTCTGCGGAGTCGAGTGGGCGGTGGCTGACGCGGAGGGGACGGAAGCGGGCGGGGTACCCGTGGTCATGCTGACGATCACCCCGGCCGCGGTCACCACAGCCGCCCCTGCGGCGGCGATTCCCCAGAGCTTCGCCGACGGTCGGCGCGCTCCGGTGGACTCGGGGGAGGAAACCTTCCTCCGTCGGGATCGGGACGTCATGGGTCACACACCCATGCCGTAGGTGATGGCGAAGATGGTGCCGAAGGAAGCGACGAGGAAGACGCAGGTCAGGCCACCGACCATCATGCCCTTGCCGCGCGAGCTGTCCATCGTGGAGTGGCCCTCACCGAACCAGCCCTTGGACTTGCCGACACCGGCCAGGAACGCACCGGCCCCGACGACGAGGACGACGGCTGCGATGACGCCGAGGATCACCTTCGCCGTGCCGCCGAGCTTCCCGAAGGGGCCCCAGTCGGGCTTCACACCGGACACGACGTCGGCTCCGGCGGCGAGGGTGGTGTGCAGGGAGGGATCGGCAGCGGCAGACAGGAGGTTGTGCATGTTCAGTCCCTTAGTGCTTTAAGAGGTAAATGAGATGATTTGTGGCGATTAGCCGACGTGCCGCATCGCGATGATCTGCGGCGTCCAGAAACTGAGCGGTTTGATCCGCACCTGGGCGCCCGTGTGCGGGGCCTCGATGACCTGGTCGTCACCGATGTACATGCCGACGTGCTCAGGGCCCGCGCTGCCGGGGACGCTGAACAGCAAGTCACCTGGGCGGAGTTGGGACACGCTCTTGACGGCTGTCCCGGCGTGGACCTGGTCGTAGGTGACCCTCGGGAGGTTCACGCCAGCTGCGGCCCAGGCCATCTTGGTGAGCGACGAGCAGTCGCAGCCGCCGGCGCCCTTGTACGGCGAGGTACAGCTGCCGCCCCACTGGTACCAGGTACCCAGCGCGGTCTTCGCGGCGGAGATCGCGCGAGCGGCACCCTTGCCTGCCGGAGCGTTCGGCTGTACGGCATCGGCCCACTCCGAGGCCAACTGCCTGATGTTCCGCACGTAATCGCGGGTCTCGGCATACGGTGGGATGCCGCCGAACTTGATCACGGCGCCGCCACCTGCGTTGTACGCGGCGAGCATGTTGTCCGTTGAGTCCCCGGGCACCCCCTTGACCTCTTCGGCAAGCGTGCAGTCGTACTTCGCCTGCGCCGCGATAGCGTCGGCGGGGTTGCGGACGTCCTTGACCCCATCTCCGTCACCGTCGACACCGTGAGCGGCCCAGGTCTCAGGGGTGAACTGCGCAATGCCCTGCGCGATCGGGTTGCCGTCCTTGTCCTTGGACTCTGCTTTCGGGTTGAAGCTCGACTCCGTGTAGAGCTGAGCCGCCAGGAGCGAAGCCGTGACCTGGGGGCATTCGCCAGCGTGCTTGTTGATCAGCTCGCGGACCCAGCCTGGTACCGGCGCGTCCGTCTTGATGCCGCCGCCGGGACCGGTTTCCTGTGCGGAAGCACTGTCGGCCCCGCCGAACGTGGTCAGCATGGCGACACCGGCGATCAGCCCGGCCGTGACGAGTCCCAGGCCAACTTGCGTGCCCTTGTTCATCGCGGCCCCGTCACGCCCAGGGCAAGGCGGTGACGCGCCAGCCCTCGGAGGTGTGTTCCAGGCGGAGCGCGAGCTGTTCGCTGCTGCTTCGCGCATGCCCGGACTTCGGGGTGGTCGTGAGGGTGTAGCTCACGCGGACGAGAGCGGAGGAGGCCGTCACGGCGGGTGCACCGTCGGGGACGGTCGCTGACGTGATTTTGGCCGTCTGGTGCGCCTTTTCGGCCCGCAGGGCGGCCCATGCAGCGTCCTGGCTCGGACGCTTCTGTGCCAGAACGCCCGCCAGGTCCCCAGACGCGAGCCTGGCGGCCCGAGCGCCGGCGTCCGCGTACGAGTTGTCGGCTCCGTCGCGGGCGTCGTGCTCCGCGTAGGCCGCGGTGAAGGCACGCGCCGTCCGCTCGACGTCACTGGGGAGAGCGGTAGTTGCTGAAGTCTCTGTGACGTTCGTGCTCGGTGAGGCTGTATCCGGGATGCCTGCCGACACAGAGTGTGGCTGCGCTGTCGAAGCCGCGGTGTCGGGCTTGCCGCTGTTCGAGATGGAGCAGCCGGACGACAGGAGGACCAGCGACCCAGCTACTCCTATTGCGGTTGATATAGATATAAAACGGGTGGATCGAGGCATGCGGGGACCCCAACTTGGTGCAGGAGAATTCGGGAAGTGCGAGCGGCGCGGCCCCGCGGGGGCTGGGGGCCGCGCCGCTCCTTCGCAGGAGAGGGAATCCTCCTGCGGGCTCTACCGGCGATTGCCGGAGAATTTGAGAATCAGGCTGGAGCGTGTGGAGCTATCGGCCTGTCTCTTCTGCGGAAGAGTTCGATCGCGTATCGCGTCAGGTCGAATTCCGGATTCGGTTTCAGCTCGCGTACTTGTACGTGATTGCTCAGCGGGGAGCGTTACTCATATCAAGGTCATCAGCCCCTTGCGTGATTCGAGAAGGATCGCGAATAGATCTCCGCGGCCTGAAAGTGCCTTGTGGCGTTGGCCGTGCCTGAATCTTTGCAGAGGTTCGCGGACAACTCGAATCAGCAGAAAAGCCGGAACTTAATTCCAGGAATTAAGTTCCGGCTTTCGCGGTGGAGGGGTGCGGCCCTATACGGAATGTTGGTGCAGGTGCTCGATCGCCACGCCGAGCCATGGCGCGGCCGGGCCGGAGAGGAGCAGGGGCGCGCACACGTTGTACGAGAGCACGACCGCGGACGGCTCAGCGGCGATTCCGGACAGAAGCGCGTGGTCGAACGGCAGCCAATCACTGGTTCCCATCGGCAGGAGCCGCACGCCGACCGAGGTGAGCACCACTCGCGCCGCGGTGTGATCGCGCCACTGCGGAAGGGCGGAGTCCTCCGCCTCTTGACGCCGACGGGCGTCGAGGCGGCTGTTGTTCACCCACCGCCGGCCGAAGGTCGGGTGATCCTCGAAGTACCCACTCGTCGAGGACGGGTAGTCGACCTCCGTCCCGTAGAAGCGGGCGGCTGAGCACTGCGCGTCTGCGAAGGCGACTTCCTCGTCTGCGAGAGGAGGACCGTCCACTGGGACCGGCGTAAGTTCGCCGCCGCCCTGGAGGTGAAGCGTGAGTGCGGTGGCCGCCTGCGCGGCATTGGGCCGGGTCGTGTCCTGCCCCCGGTTTCGTCGGTGGAGCCACATGGTGGTCGTTCCTTCCTGATCAAGCGGGCTGCCCGGGGCCTCCATGGGGAGAACCAGAGTCCCCGGGCAGCCATGCGATGACATCACCAGAGCGCGCTGGAGGCGTCGGCGGGTGCCCGGCCTGCTGCCTCTTCCTCCTCCTTCAACCGAGCCAGCAGCACGCCCATGCGGTCGTTTCCGATCCGCTGATGTGCCCGGACGGCCTCCTTCACTGCGTCACGACTGATCCGTCCGGCCTTCTCGGAGGCGGCCCGTGCGATCGGAAGCAGATCCTCCAGCCACTCGTCATCGGCCTCCCGGTCCTGCGGGCATTCCGCGTCGTCCGGGACGGACGGCTTTTCTCCGTCCGCAGGGGTGCGGACCGCCGTGGGCCCAGAGGGTTGGGCGCCTGCCGGAACTGCTGCGGTCGGCGTGTGGTCCGCAGGTCCACCGCTTGGTCCGTCCGCAGTCCTGTCTCCCGTCTCCTCTTCGTCCGCTTCCGCGGGCGGGTGGGCCGCGGTGTCGTCCGTACGCGGTTCTTCCTCGGACTGAGTCTCGGCTTTCCGCAGGTCAACGGTTGCGGCGGCGGCGCCCTGCCGTGCGGACGGACGGCCCGTCAACGGCCGTGGAGGCATCGGCGCCGGTGCTTCCAGTGGACGAGGACCCGGCTGGACTGCGACGCGTTCGAGCGTTGGAGTCTCCTCGCGGACCGGTCCGGGACCAATGTCAGCCCCGTCCGGGACCGCCCGCTCAGCCGTCCGCGCCATCAGGATGTAGAGGTGGACCGAGCCCGCCAGCGCGAGGGGCGCGAGCATCGACAGCACACCGACGACGCTGTCCGTAAGGTGCAGCGCGGACCGTCCGGCCTGCGGAGAATCGTTCAACGTGATGGCGTGCAGAGCGTTCGCGCCAAGGCTCGCCCCGGTCGCCGCGAGGAACAAGAACCAGGCGTAAAGCCGCGCGGCGAACCGCTGGTGCCGAAGGAGCACGATCGCCCGCACGCCGTAGGCAATGAACCCGTCGATGAACACCGGGAACAGGTAGGACAAGATCTCCCTGGCGTGGATCGCGAGGGCGATCTGACGAAGTGCGTCGTACGAGAAGGCGAAGCCGGCCGCGCCGAGCAGGATGATCGCACTGCGGTCCCAGGCCGTCATTCCGTGCAGGCTGTAGCCCACCTGCCGTTCGGTCCTCGCCGCCGTGTCTATGTGCGCGTGTGACATCAGAGGTTGCCCCCGTCGCGCGGGTTGATGTCCTGCCAGGCAGGGGTCTGCGAGAGCAGCTGTCCGAGCTGTTCCAAGGACGTCACCTCGTACACATGCTGACTCGGGCAGCTCACGCACGAAATCCGCAGCAGAATGCGTTCCGTGCCGCCCTGGTCCGTGTAGTACAGCTCCAGGTGCTGACCTCCGGTCGTGTCGAGAGACGCGAAGGCTTGCAGGTGTTCCTCGAAGCTGAGGAGTCCCAGCACCTCCCAGTCGAGCGTGACTGCGGCGTCCCCCAGGAGGGTGCGTGCGTACTTCGACGCTGCGGTGATCGACCTCGGCCCCCAGGTGCGGAACGCGGCCTCCCGAGCGGTCTTGCGCCGCTCCTCTGCGGTGGTGAGGTGCTTGGCCGCAGCGAACATGATCGGGTGACTCATCGGGGGCCTTCCAGAAGATCGGTGATGCGGAGTGCGGTGCCGTCGCCGAGCTCGTTGGCGAGGTGGAGAAGGACATCCGCGTGGCACGGAGCATCAAGAGGGCATGTGCACATCAAATCGCGGCCCCCGCAGTGCTCGGGCGAAGCGCGCGGCGTAGTGGCGACCTACCGGGCCTCGGAGCGTGGCGGCGAATAGGTCCACGATCTCTGCTGCGTCCATGGGCGAGCCGAGGGCAGAAGGAGCCTGGTCTCCTGCCCTGAAGGGGTTCGCGAACCGGCTTCGGGGGCCAACGTATACACAGGGCGTGGACAACGCGGCAGCGTCTCGCGCCGCTCCACGGAGGCGGACGGGCATCAGGCAGCCCTCCCGCGTCGCCGATCCGTGCCGATCATCGGCACGAGGCTGGTCACCATCTCCGCCAGACGGCTTGCCACCCGCGCTCCGACGAAGTCGGTGAGGTCCGGCCCGTTGGCGTCGCGGGCTGGCAGGTTGGACGTGATGATCGTCGGCAAGCAGTGGTTGTACCTGTAATTGATGAGCCGGTACGTCACCTCCTCGGTCCACTCCGACGTCTTCGCCGTACCGAGGTCATCGAGCAACAGGTACTGCACCTCGCTGAGCTTCCGCAGCTCACGTTCGGCCGCACCCATCACCTGAGAGGGGCGCAGGTTGCCGTACATGTCCGCCGAGTTGACCGCGATCAGTTCGTATCGGTCCGGCCCGCCGGCCGCGATCCTTCGCAGAGCCCCGTACGCCTGGTGAGTCTTCCCCGTCCCGGTCAAGCCGGTGAGGAGCAAGGCACCAGCGGTGGAGCAGTCCGCAAGAGCGCGATCAGCCCACGCGGTGACCTCCGGGATCGTCGCCTCAGCGTCGCTGAACCGGGGAGGAGTCGCGGTCCGCCACCGGTTCAGGGCGTATTCGGCGCGGGCCCGACGATGCCATTCGCGGTCCCCCGGGTTCTCTCCCGGTGCGTCCGCGGCGGTGCTGTCGGACACCTGAATTCCTTTCGAGGTGAGTATCTGTTCCAGGCGGCGCATTGACCTGGCGCTGCCTACAAGTCCGGGCTCGGCCATGATCAAAATCCGTTCTGGTAAGCGCTGGGTTCGGCTGTGTTCTGGAACGGCGCCCAGCCTCCGGGCTGTCGACGTAGAGGGACGACATTTCCTTGCGATGTCTCTGTGGGCGCGTGTGACGGCAGGTCCGCCCAGATACGGAGCAGATAGCGGGCTGACTGCGGGGGGCGATCGGTATTCCAGCGCCGCGCAATCATCTCGACCAGCCGTTCGTTCCCCCAGCGGGCCACGAGAGCTGTTACCCGATCCCACTCGGAATCGGAAAGCCGCCATCCAACAAGCATTCCTGCATCGGTTATGGCTGTTACCAGTTCCTTGGCGCCGTCCGGAACCCTCACCGGCTCCTGCCCCGAGCGACGCTTTTCGCTGCTCGACGTAAGCGAGCTAGCTTGCTTAGGAGAGGTGGTAATACTCCCTACGGGAGTATTACCACCGCGCGCACGCGAGGAAGAAAGTTCCGGCTTTGAGGGCGCAGAGTTCCTACTTTCCGGGCCCTTGATGGTGCCCCCGGAACTATGTTCCCGGAACATAGTTCCGTCTTGATGTTCCGCGGTCGCAATTGTAGGAACTCTGTTCCTCTCCGGAGGTGCCACTCCGGCAGGGTCGTCGTGGAGGAGGATGGAGTATCGGTTTGGGTTGGAGGGGCCGCCCCCGCGCTCGTGGGTGAGTTCACCCAGTGCTGACAGTTCATTCACGCACTTGCGGACAGCGCGGCCCGTGAGACGGGTCCTGAGTGCGATTTCATCAGTGGTCGCAGTCGCGTGCCCTTGATCGTCTGCCAGGCAAGCGAGAGCGAGCAGGACGAGACGCGAGCCGTTGCATGACTTGGACTGCGACCAGACCAGTTCGGTCACTATGTCGCTCATCAGTAACTCCCGTCAGCGGTCGCTATTCGACGGGCGAGAGCAAGTCCGAAACACTGATCATCCTCGGGGATATAGCCGTTTTGATGCGGCTCGGGGGTGAGGTAGAGCGTTCCGGTGGGAAGGTAGTAGTCATGAGCAAGGCGCCAATCAGCGGTATTGCCGAACCCGCGCCTGATTACTTGTGCAACTCTTTCCTCGGACCGACGGTCGATGAGCATGCGGTAGAAGTCCGATTCGAAGAGGTGGGTAACAGACCGGCGCTCGGGATAGACCCGCACGAGTACGGCTGTAGGTGCAATTTCTCGGATCGCGGCACTGATATTCGTGTGCCGAAATCCGGAGGGGCTGTTCTGAAGCATGGGGAGAACTCCCGTGAACGCAGGGTCCGCCGTGCGGAAGGATCGTTTCCTCGGGAGCGGCGTCAGGCCGCGTCGGCAGCGACGCGGAGCGGGGGCCTGCCCTGCCCGGCCTGCGACTTTCGGTAGCGACGGGCGAGTTTCAGCAGATACTCGTGCGTTACGCCGAGCCCGCGAGCGACAGCGGCAGCGTCCAGCGAGGGATCAGTGGCGAAGCGCGCAATCACGGCGTCCCGGGCGGTCTTGCTCAGTACCGCGGTGCACCCTTGAAGCGCGCCTTCTACAGCTTTCTCGTTGACTCGCTCTTGCCATGCCCGCCGTAGCTCTGAACGCTCCGAGGCCAGAAGGCCGCCCCGGATTCCAAACTCGTCGTCATCCTTCAGGGATTCCACCAGGCACCGGGCAGCGACGGCCAACGGGCATGACGCGCAGAGATTACGTGGACGGTTGAGGTGAATTCCCAACTTGGCCTTCACCAAGTCCGGGTCTTCGCGTGGACCGTCACAGAGAGGGACGAAAATGTTGATGTCCTGGTTGGCGCATCGGGCGGATTCCGCCCAGTGCTTGCCCGGAGCCTTCTTTGACTCCCCTATGAGGGGCAGCCAATTTCCCTGGCGTGCAGCCTCGATGAGGCTGAATATGTCAGTGCTCATTTATATCTCGCGATGTTCACGGCGCCGCTTATTGTTGCAATCGGGCGCGAGAGGAGATCAGGAACGCTTACGAGAGCGCTTGGAAGGCTGAAGCGTCATCAGCTCCGACTCGTCATCCTTCTTGGTCTTTGCGCCAGGGTTGACGAAGTGCATGTCGGAAATCGCGTGGAGGTCGTCTTCCGTGAACTGAACGAACTTCCCGAACTTCCGGTGTGGGAGCGTTGATATGCGTTCACGGAGCCACAGCTCCGGAATGTTCAGCCGTTCAGCGGCTTCGCTGTATCCGATGTGCAGACGCTTGTCGCGGGAGTCCGTAGCCCGTTTGCTCAACAGGGCGTCCAGAGCGCCGGCTTGAGCCAAGAGGTCGACCACGGCAGCGAGGCCCTGCAAGTCCAGGGCCGGTCCCGCGTTCGCCGGTACCACGGCCGCCATCACGCTTCCAGCCCGCGCAGTTCAGCGGTCCGCAGGTCGAAGGCGTGCCCGCCGGAGGCCGCCCATCCGGCCTGGGGGAACGAGCGGATGATCCACCGGGCGATGGTGAGCGCCTTCGCCCGAGGGACACGAAGAGTGCGTCCTCGGTCGTTCATGGCGGTAAGCCCAAGGTGGGGCCACAGGGTCCGAGGACCCTGAAGACGCACCTGTACGACAGCAGCCTCAGGCAGCATGGACGCCAGTTGGGCCGCCAGTCGCTCGGCCGGGCCCGAAGGGATCTCCGCCTTCGGGTTGCAGTCCGTAGTAGGGGACATGCGACACTCCTCTATGTGGTACGCCGCTCCGTCGTGCCGTGCGAAAGGACACGGAGTGGCCGTGCGAGTGACCAGCGCTCCTGTGAGGGAGCCGCGGATCACGAGCTGTCTGGCGTCCGAGAGGTGCGAACTCTCGGACGCCGATGGCGTTTTGAGGGGAAGTGCCACGCCTGAGTGATGCGCGGCGTCCCCTCTCCACCAGACCGGTCCACGATGGGACCGCGGGTGAGCGAAAGCCGAGAGGGGTGCGAACCCTCTCGTTTTTCGCTAAACTGAAGCTATCGCGCATCCACTAAAAAGTCAACCAGTCGATGTTTCTTCGGTTCATCCAAAAACGAGGGTCAGATGCCAGCTCGACGCTTCGACAGAGCCCGTGTGCGCTCGCTACGTCGGGCCGCTGAGATCTCGCAGTCCGACGTGGCCTCTGGCGTCGGTGTGGGGGACTCGACGGTCGCAGGCTGGGAGCTTGGCTCCTCCATCCCAGACCAGGAGAAGCTTCCAGCGCTCGCGAGAGTGCTCGGACACCAGCTGGACGACCTCTTCCCCAGAGTCGGCCCGCCGGATCTCAAGGACCTGCGGTGTGACGCCGGCCTCTACCGGAAGGAGACAGCGGCGATCATCGGCACCAAGAGCGACGGCCCCGTGGCTGGAGCAGAGTCGGGCGTGCGGCGCCTCAGGGACAGGTACATTCCCGCCCTGGCGGACGCCTACGGGGTAACACCAGAAGAACTGAAGCAGGCTCAAGAGCGTTCGTTCGCGAAGGATCAAGACCGCGAGCAGGACCATGACGAGGCTGCCGCCGTCGAGGAGGTCCCTCGTACCCTGGCCGCGAAGATCACCCTGATTCTGGAACGCTCCTACCCGGCGGGCGCGCCAGGGGCAGAGGAGATTGCGGAAGCGGTGAACGCTCATGCGGGTGCTTCGGTCACCACGGCTGAGGAGATCGAGGATCTTCGATCCGGGAAGAAGGAAGACGCGGCCCCGGTCGTCCTGGAAGGTCTGGCTGAGTTCTTCCGGGTCTCACGTCTCTACTTCGAGCCGGCCGACGCTGTCCCCCTCCAGGTCTACGAAGGACTTCGGTTGATGTGGGATGTCAAGGAGGGGAAGGTGGGCCGGGTCCGAGCCCGTGGTCTCGGCGCGGAAGGACTGCCGGCCGGAGTCCTCTCGATCTTGAACGATCTCGCTGCCGAGCTGGAGAGGGCGGAGCGGGACGCGAACCGGTAGGGTCCGCTCCTCGGTCGCTCAGCTGACAGATGCTCCAACCCGGCGTAATTGCGCGGGCGGAGAGGTGGCTGGCTCACACGCTCCGGCCGCGCGGTGTCTTCCCCGCTCAGCTGGGGAAGGGGCGGCCCGCAGCCAGGACGAGGCGGACGTCCCGTAGGGCATTGAGATCGGCGAGCGGATTGCCGTCGACCACCAGGACGTCAGCGCGGTACCCCTCGGCCAGCCGTCCGGTGTCGGAGCCAATGCCCAGAGCGCCCGCGGCGTCTGCTGTGGCCATATCGATGATCTTCCAGAGCGGAATGCCCAGGTACTGGTAGAACTCCAGGCTGTTGACGAACTTGTCGAACACGGCGCGCGTCACGCCGGCGTCTGTACCCGCGATCATGGGGACGTCCAGCTCTGCCATCCACCGCATCGACGTGAACAACTGCTCGGCACGCTCATGGCCGACCCGCTCGGCGAAGGCACTCCAGTTGGGGCTGGTGGCCGTGCAGACGTGAATCCCAGCGGCCTTGATCGCGGCGACCAGGTCCTCGCGGAGGTCGAAGCCGCCGTCCTCAGCCATCCACGTGCAGTGCTCGATGGTGTTCACCCCGGCGGCGACGGCCGCCTCGATGCCCGCCGTTCCATGAGCGTGCACAGCCACCGGCAGACCTGCCTGCCGGGCTTCCTCAACGATCACACGGAGCTCTTTCGCACTGAACTGGGACTGCCAGATCACGGGGCCGCCCTTGGTAAGGCCGCCGCCGGTCGCCATCACCTTGATGACGTCGGCCCCGGCCTCGACGTTGCGGCGGACCAGGGCCCGGATCGCGTCGGTCCCTTCGACCTCGCCGCCAAAGAACCAGCAGTGCCCGCCGGGGGAGGTCAGCGGCGTCGTCGCGGACAGGATCCGAGGGCCGGGCAGGGACCCGCTGGCGATCGCATCGCGCAGTCGAACGGCCAGGGCGTCGCGGTCGCCGAGGTCGCGCACCGTGGTGACACCGGTGGAAAGCAGCTGGCGGGCCCGCTCGGCCATGTCCTCCAGCAGGATCTCGTCGTCCGCATCCTGGAGGGCGGCAACGGGGTCCGAACTCGCGTCGAACGCGAGGTGGACATGGGAGTCGATGAGCCCCGGCAGCACCGTGCTGTCCGGGAAGTCAAACCTGATCGCACCCTGGGCTTGTTGCCTACCGACGGAATCGCGTGGTCCGACTTCCGCGATGACGTCGTCGCGAACAAGGACCGCTCCGTCCTCGATGCATTCGCCACCAGGCCCGGTGATCACTCGGGCGGCCGTGATCAGTAGGTCAAACATGGAGTCCTATCCGTGGGCTGTGAGGGCATCGGAGAGCGCTACCAGCTGACGCGCGTCGGCGTCGAGGCTGTGCTCCTCAGGCAGAGCGACGGCGATCACCTGCGCCGGTGCCGCCTCGCCGGCCGCGCGAGCAGTCAGGGCGGCCTGCAAGGCGTGGCGCAGATGGGCTGCCACGGCCTCGGGTCCGGTGCCGTCCTGCACGCCCCGCTGCGCGAGGTAGGGGCTCACCCTGACCAGGCCGTCGCGGCACTCGACGACCCGACGGTAGTAGTGGCGGTGCACGGCGCGCAGGGCCAGGCGCTCGCGCCACGAGCCGGCAGCCGGCCCACGATTGAGCACGTCTTCCGGGAACCCTTCGTGCAGAAGCTGCCAGAGCGGACCAAGACGCCGGTAGCTCCTGCGGTGCTGACGCCAGATCTTGAACGCCGCTGCACGCTGCATCACGCCGGGGTAGCTCAGACCGGCGATGAAGGCTGGCACCGCGAGCGCGAAGAAGGTGCTCGCGGCGGTGTGCAGAGCGGTGGGTATCTCGCCGCCGCTCCATCCAACCGCGTCCATCGCGACGCGGCAGGAGTTCGCCAGCGCCATGCCGGTCAAGGAGCCTGTGGTCAGCCAGAGCCCGATTCTGGCAGGACCGCCCGACATACGGGCATACCGCGCGGTCCACCAGGAAGTGGTGCTGAACGCGTGGACCAGGTACAGCTGAGCCGTCAGGTAGAAAATCGCGACCTGCGGGGTGTGCAGCTCGTCCGGGGTGTAGGGCTGCCTGCGCAGTCCGGCCGGTGTGGCGAACGTCGCTGCGGTGATGACCAGCATGGTTACCAGCAGTGGAACGGCTTCCAGCCGGGCACGGCGCCGAGCCCGAACGCGGTCCGCAGCCGAGTACAGGTAGAAGGCGAGGAGGAAGTAGACACCCGCCAGCAGCGGGACGTTCGAGGCCAGGAGAGCCGTGCCGGCCGCGGTGTCGTTCAACGCGTTCTTCACGGGAGGGAAACCCATGGCGAACGACACTGCCAGGCAGACGAGGCAGAGAGTGACCGCGCGGAGGGTATGGTCCCGAGGAGCCCGAGAGAGCTGGTAGACCTTCCAGCACACGGCGAGGAAGAACAGCCCCGCGGTGGCGTACATCATGGCGTTCACTACAGCCACCCTCGCCTGTCACCGAGAGCCGCTTCGATCCGCTGGAGCGACGGATCACTGGCTCGGCGCGGAGTCACCTGGTCCAGGACTGAGGCCCACTCCAGGATGATCGTGGCGACAAGTTCAGCCTCGCGCTCTTCCTTTTCCTCGTAGGAGGTGCGCCCCATCACGCGGGTCACCAGTCCCGGACAGTGTGCACCCAAAGCCTTCCGCAGGATGTCGGCATCCACATCGATGCCTTCATGGCCAGCCAGGATGTGGCCCACCTCGTGCAGGATGATGTGATCTTGATGAGTTCTGCTGGTTTCGCGCTGGTAGAGGATCACGTCGCAGTTCTTGCCAGTCGGCTCGAACCACAGCCCCGAGGGTCCCGGCTTGGGAAACGAAGCTTCTCTCAGGTACAGGGGCCGCCCGCGTCGCTCGCTGAGCGCCTGGCAGAGCTCGTCCACGTCGAGCGGGGGAGTGACGTCGAGGTCTCGCAGCTCGCGCCGAATCAGCCGGTGCAGGTCCCTCTCCGCAATTCGACTCGCGCATGCGCGCTGGAGCTCCAAGAGGCGCCTGATTCTCGTTCCGCCGCGAGTAAGCGTGCCGGGCTCAGCCGCTTCCCCGCGGCTCTTCCCTGACCACATTGAGCAATCCCTCCAACCCGCAAGTGATGGCTCCCACGAGCCGGGCGACACCGCGCCTAAGTCGATGACGTTCGGTTCCCGGCGCCGGAAACGACCGCAGCCGGATGAGCCTGCGCTCCACCAACCACCTCGTAGAGGTTGTGGGATGCGGTGGCATCCAGGGGCCTCTTGCCTACTCGGCAGTCACGTACGCGAACGCGCACTGAGACCCGAGGGGGCGGCCCCGCGGAGCTTCCGGGAACCTCTTGGACAGTACGTGACGCTTCCGACATGTCATGGCCTAAAAGTAATGATCGATTCGCGTGGTCCGCAGGTGACTGTGAGCGCCGAAAGCGGCTCAAAGCGACCATGTTCAATGTCGTACAACGCCTTGAGCTGCGACTTTATGTCCTGGCGTGAACGGGCCAACCTTCGCGAAACGTCGGTGGCTCCGTTATTAATCCGATACTTTTGACGGTGGGAGCTCTTTCGTAAATGGTTGCGAACCGGACAAAAGCGTCGCTCGGAGGGTTTGTGGCGGCGTTCACTTTGGGGCAGTTCGGGCAACTGGCATGTTTGCGCTTTCAGCCATGTCGAACGCCATATCAGTCCAGCCGGACGGCTACCTGGAGTTCTGGAACGAGTGACACCTGTGCACGTTGACTGCGATGCGCCGCGATGGTCGACCGCATGTCGTGCCCGTTGGCGTGACCGTGGACGCTTCCGCTGGAGTGGCCCGAATTATTACCCGCAAATGTCGGCGGCGGGTGAATCGTGGTTCTGGATCACTTTTCGTGCAGCGCTGACGGACGGTCACGGACCCGATTCGGCTGTGGACGGTCACTGGCCAGCAGGACGCGCTTGCGTAGCAGCGCCAGGCCGGCCCGGCCGAACATCTGCCGCTTCAGCATCTTGATCCGGTTCACCTGCCCCTCGACCGCCCCTGAGCTGAACGGCAACGTCAGGCCCGCCTCCACCGCCCGCAGATCACACCCGATCCCGTTCACGAACGACACCAGCTTCTTGTGATCACTTCCGGTCCTTCCCGGCGCTGCCGCCTCTGTGTGTTTGATGATCAAGACCCGTGAGTGATGTGGAGATAGAGGATGTCCTGTTCGCCGACCTGGACGGCCTGCAGGTCGACGAGGTCGAACTCAGCGAGGACGCGGTCAGCGTGACCGCCCGCGCGTGCGCGGGCGAGGCCACCTGCCCGGCCTGCGGAACGAGGTCCCGGCGAGTCCACAACTGCTACCAGCGCAGCCTGGCCGACGCTGCGGTGGGCGGTCGGCCGGTGGTCGTGCACCTGCTGGTCCGGCGCTTTCGCTGCCCGGCGGCTTCGTGCCCGCGGACGACGTTCGTCGAGCAGATCGACGGACTCACCTTCCGGCACGGGCGGCGAAGTCAGCGGCTGCACACGGTCTTGCAGACGGTCGCACTCATGCTGGCTGGACGAGCCGGCGCCCGGCTGGCCGCCGTGCTCAGCGCCGTCGTCAGCCGCTCCACCCTGCTACGGCTGATCCACGCCCTGCCGGACCCGTCGGCCGTGACGCCGCGCGTACTCGGCGTCGACGACTTCGCCCTGCGTAAGGGCCATGTCTACGGCACCGTGCTGATCGACGTCGAGACCCGCCGCCCGATCGGCCTGCTACCCGACCGGGAGTCGGTGACCCTGGCCCGCTGGCTGTCCGAACACCCCGGCGTCGAGATCATCTGTCGCGACCGCGCCAGCGGCTACGCCGAAGGCGCCCGCCTCGGCGCCCCGGACGCCGTGCAAGTCGCAGACAGATGGCAGTGCGCCATGAGGCGCCTTGTCGTATCCCCGATTTAATCGGGAAGAATTTGGAGGGAGATTCTTGGGTCCGATGGCTTACCTAATCCGGAAACGGTGATGGGGACCGCAGCATGCCAGAAAATCGACGGCCGGGCTCAGGTATTGGAGACGGGGCGTCGAGGGACCCGCGTGACACGGTGAAAGCTGGATTGCCTGAATCCCGATCTCCAGAGGACTGAAGGTCAAGTCCGCCGGAAAGATACCTGACACCGGCGCCGCGCCCTGCATCGGCTTTGTGCCATATCCGATGCAACCTCCGGAGCGCGGAGCGATGCCCAGCGAGGGCATTCAAGGAGATGAGTGGGGCACCTACATCACGCTAGGACGTACGACAAGGACGAACATGGGATCGCCTAAGGGAAGAGATCTTCCTATGGCGACGGAGGCCCCGTAGTAGTCAATGCCACGTAGTTAAGAAACGGCGAGGATCTTGATGTCGGGTGGACCGGAGTGGTGGACGGTGGTTTCGGTTCGG
>NZ_SDIG01000070.1:0-30988 GCF_004122755.1 Streptomyces sp. TM32 | reverse complement strand
GAGCGGCGCCGCCGGGGGCCTTCGGCGCGCGGGGCACGGCCGGTACCAGGCGTCCGCCGGCGCCGGGGACGGGCACCGCGCCGTCCTGCGCGCGGAGGCGGAAACGCCCGCGGGGATGCAGGCGGGCGAGGGGGCGGCGCGCTGCCGCCGGGCACGCCGCGCCGGTGCGCCGGAGCCTCGCGCCACGCGAACTTCCGGTGTCGCGGGAGGCGTTGAGGACGGAGATGCCGTACGGAGCAGGTGTCCGGCGGCCGTTGCCGGCCGCGGGTGCCGGGCCGACGGGGGCGGCGCACGCCGTTTTCCCGTATGGCGCCGGGGTCGGGACACTCGTGTCGTTGCCGGCGGCGCCACGTGTCGGTGCCGCCATGGTGAGGCTCAGGATCCCGGTGCGGACACCGTCGGTCCAGCGAATGAAGGAAAGAGTTCGCATGAAGCCCCCTGACCGAATGTGGGGGCCGATCAGCCGGTGCCGAGGAATCGGCACCGGCTGACGGATCCAAAACCCTCTACCGGGGACGCCCATACGGCATCTCGGTCTGACCGCAACCAGGCGCTGGGCCGGGCCAACGGGTAGGCCAGGTGCCGCTCCCCGGAGAGGATGGGCGGCCCACCGGTTGGATGGAACTAGTTATCCATGCGGCTCGGCGCGCTACAACAGTCAATCGATAAGGCCACCCGTTCGGAGCAGCGCGAAAAGTGGAAACTCGTACCAACTTGCGCAATGGCCTTAGTAGATGCCTTTATTCCACACATGGCTGATGAAGCGTTTGATTGCCGACCGCCCCCGCCCGGTCACCAGCCGGAACCGCCTGGCCAGGCGGTTCCGTCGCTTGTCATTCTTGTGCGCGGAACACATACGGACCGGCCGGTCGGCATTAGTCGGTGGCCTCGCGCCATCACGACCATGACAACGGAAGTCATTACAGCATCCTTCGTTCCCGCTCCGCAGTCACATCTCCCTTTACACTTAGCCTAGTTGGCACTGCGTCCACAATTCTCCCGTACCTGTGACTGATCCGCGGGAGGCCGCCGGCGCGGTCCGTCCGCGCTGTAGGGCTCGGACATTTACCGGCCTTCGGGCCGGCCCTCATCCCCCTCCGCGGCGGACGGCACGCCAAACCGCTCTCCGTCGGGGCTCACAGTTCACTGCACCGCCCCGGGCATGGGGTGACCGGATTCCTCGATTCCGATTTCGCGCTCCCGAGTGAATCGCACCATCGGTGCCGGCCGGCCGAATAACTCCCCGATCAGACAAGGGTGATTCGATAATGAACAACGACGCCGGGTATCCGTGTGCCCCCGCGGACGAGCTCCATGCGCTGTCACTCGCCGCCTACGGGGAACGGCGGTGGCCGGCCGCGATGCACGGCCTCGAAACGCTGACCATGTCCCCGTACCAGGCCGGGTGGCGGCTGCGGGTCGTCCCCAGCATCGGCCACGTCCCCGTCCGCAAGGTCACCCGCCGGGTCGTCAATCGCGCCCTGCACTGCTGGATCGCCGACGAATGCGGCCTGTCGACGGTGAAGAACAGCCTTGCCGTGCTCGTCCGCGTCCTGGAGCAAGCCGTACGCGACGGGGTGCTCGACGCCAATCCGGCCCGGGTGGCCGGCTGGCAGCAGGAGTACCAGCGCGCGCAGAGCGAGCGCGCCACGCCCAGGGCGCTGGCCCTGCCGGACGTGCGGACGCTGGAGCGGCTGGCGGCCTCGCTCGTGCAGCGGTCCTCCGACGGCCACGAGGGATGGGGGGACGTCGTCCGGTTCGCCGCCTGGACCGGGACCCGCTTCAGCGAGGTGTCCGCCCTGCAGGCCCAGGACGTCGATGTGAGCACCTGGACCTGGCACGTCCAGCGCTTCACCGTGTCCGAACCCGACGGCCTCGGCGACCGGGCCTGCCGGGGCCGGCACCAGCGGATCGTGCCGCTGCGCCCCGCCGCCCGCGAACTGGCGGCCGCGCGGCTGGACTCGGCTCGCCACCTCCCGCACGCCCGGCTGTTCACCGGCCCGGACGGCAGCCGCTTCACCGCCGCCGTCCTGCGGGACACCACCCACTGGGACGATGTGGTGGCCGAACTCGGTCACGAGTACCTCCGGCGCCAGGACCTCCGGCACACCGGACTGACATGGATGGCGGACGCCGGGCTGCCGCTGCCCTTGTTGTGCGGCGCCGCCGGACGCCCCCTGGAGGACGCCCGGCGGTATCTGCCCCCCGACCGGCATCCGCTCCCCGCGCAGAGCCATGGGGAACCACCGGCAAGTCCGGCCCCCGCCCGTACACCGGGCGGGGGCCGAACCCTTTTCCTGCAACGGCCTCAGGGGTGACCGCACCGGGGCTCTCCGGCCGGCTCCGGTCGGTCGCCGCGTTGCCACCGATGGTGACGGTGGCGTTCTGCAGATTCGTCCCCCGTTGGACGTCGAGCTGACCGGGCGCGGTTGCGGTCAGCTGGCCGGTGGAGACGAACCTGGGTTCGGCCACCTTGTCCTTGAAGTGCACGGTGGCCCCGTTGGCGAAGCCCGAGCCGTGGATGGCGACCGGGGTGCCGACCCTTCCGCTGGTCGGGCTGACCGCACCGACCACCACAGGCGCGGGTCCGCCGTAGGCGAACTGCCCCATGGCGACGGGCGGGGAGGTGCCGAGGGTGTTGGTGACGCGGAGGTGGACGACGCCGGTCCCGTTGGGGGCCTTGGCGGTGATCCTGTTGCCGGAGGGGTCGATGACGACGTCGCGCTCGGTGCAGGCGAAGGTGCCGAAGTCGACCTTGCTGTCCGGACTGAACCCGCTGCCGTTGATGGTCACCGTGGCGCCCGGTGCGCCGAAGGTAGGCGTTGTTCTGGCGCTCGTCGAGGCCCCCCGACAGGGAATTGACGTGGTCGACGAAGCTCTGCACGCCGGCGGTGGGAGCGGCACAGGTCATCACCGCGAACCTCGGCTGTTTCGGCCAGGTCTGTGCCCGGAGGTACGGCGCGAGCATGCCGGCGATGCAACCGCCCAGACTGTGACCGGTCAGATAGACGGTCGGCTGCGGCGAGGAGGGCGCCGGGTCGAGCGCGGGTGAGCGCCTGAACGAGCGTGACGTTCGGGGAAGGTGAGGCGATCGAGCGGGCGTTGACCACCCGTTTGAACGCATCCATCGCCCCTTGGAAACGTGGAGGGGCGTCGGCGATCCGCTTTCGGGGAACGGGACGACCGTGCCGACGTCGAGGTCCTCGAGGATGTCGATCCAATCGGCGTCCGTTCCACGAGCGACCACGGCGAACTCGTTCGAGCCGTTGGTGCTCCGCGCGAGGTAGGCCATATTGCCGTCAGGTCGACCAGGTTCACCTTGTTGGCCGTTCGTCCTCCGTGTGCGCGGTTCGCCGGGCCGGGTGCGCGTCGCGGTCGCCGGAGCTGCGGTGACCGCGACGCCCCCAGCGCGGCGCTCCGCGCGACCTCTAGGGGGTACGGGCGGGCGCCGCGGGCAGCGTGTGCAGCCAGTCGCACAGCAGCCGGTTGACCTCCGCGGGGCGTTCCTGCTGGACCCAGTGGCCGCAGCCGTCCAGGAGGTGGCAGGCGGACAGGCCCGGGAGGGTACGGGGGAAGGCCTTGATGGCGTCGGACATCCAGCGGGTGGGGGCGTCGAATTCCCCGCCGATGAAGAGTGCCGGCTGGGTGAGCGGGGCACCGTTCCAGGCGGCGAGGTCCTCCCAGTCCCGGTCGACGTTGCGGTAGCGGTTGAGTCCGCCGGTCAGGCCGGTCCGCTCGAACTCCCCGGCGTAGAAGTCCAGGTCGGCCTCGGTGAGCCAGGGCAGGGGGAGTCGGACGTCCTCGGGGAAGCGGTCGGACAGCTTCCCGCCCGGGAGGACGGAGTAGCGGGCGACGTCCCCCGGGTCGGACGGCGGCACGGCATCCGACGGCGGCACGGCGTCGCCGGAGAGCGCGGCGTAGAAGCCCGCGAGCCAGCCGCGGACATCGGGCTCGATCTCCGCCTCCGCCCGCCCGGGCTCCTGGAAGTAGCTGATGTAGAACTCACCGTCGCCGCCGAGCCGTGCGAAGGCCTCGGTGGGCCGGATCTCGCCCCGGGGCGCGTAGGGAACGCTCAGCAGCGCCACCGCGGTGAAGACGTCGGGCCTGAGGAGTGCGGTGGTGGCGGCGATCGGTGAGCCCCAGTCATGGCCCGCGATCACCGCGGTCTCCGCACCGAGGGCGCGCACCACCGCGACGTTGTCGGCGACATGGGCCAGCATCCGGTAGGCCGACACCTCGCGGGGCTTCGAGGAACGCCCGTAGCCACGGACGTCGATGGCGACCGCACGGTAGCCCGCCGCGGCGAGCGCGGGGAGCTGGTGGCGCCAGGAATACCAGGACTCGGGAAATCCGTGGACCAACAGGACGAGCGGGCCGGTGCCCTGCTCGACCAGGTGGATGCGGCCGCCGGGGACCTCCACCGTACGGTGCGTAGCCTCCGGCAGCAGGGCGGCGGACGGGTGTGCTCCCGGTGCCCCGCCCGCGGAGGACGGGGACGGTGTGGACGGTGTCGTGGCGGACTGCGACATGCATCCCTCCCAGGGGAGTTCGGCGGTGCTGGTGACGGCGGTGGCGGTGGTGGCTTCCGGTCGATGGCGGCGACGGACGGCGGAGGAGGCGAGGGGTCGCGGCCTCCGTGGGCGGAGGGCAACTTCCGTTCGGCTTCCCGTTCTTGGCGAACCCTCCAGGCCCACGATCATGGCACTGCCCCGGACGGGCGGACGGCGGGGGGCCACGCAGTGCGGACCGGGCCGGAACGGCGCGACCCTCTCCCCATATATCGGAAGCCAGGATATAGTGCCGACATGACTCCCCGAGGTATGACGCAAGCTGCGTTCTTCGTCCTCACGGCACTGGTGGACCAGCCCCGGCACGGCTACGGCATCGTGCAGGTGGTCGACGAACTGTCCGAAGGCCATGTGCAGCTGCGGATCGGCACGTTGTACGGCGTGCTGGACCGGCTGGCCGCCGACGGGCTCATCGAGCTGGACCGCGAGGAGGTGCAGCAGGGCCGGCTGCGCAGGTACTACCGGCTCACCGACGCCGGTGGGGCGGCGCTGTCCGCCGAGGCAGAGCGGATGGCGGCGGGGGCGCGGGCGGCGACGGAGCGAATGGCCGCCCACCGCCCCTCGGCCGCCGGGCCGGCCCCCGCCGGCGGCCCGGTGCGCCGCCCGGGCCTCGCGGGAGGCACGGCATGACGACCCTGCTCGAACGGCGCTACCGCACCGTGCTGCGCCTGCTGCCCTCCTACTACCGCACCGAGCGGGAGGAGGAGATGGTGGAGGCCTACCTGCACGGGATCGACGAGCGGGACCGGGACGAATTGCGCCCGGCGTGGGGCGAGGTGGCCAGCATCGCCGCCCTCGCCCTCCGCACCCGGATGGGCGCCGCCGGGGCCCCCGCCCGCTACGCCACGCTCGGCGCGGTGGTGCGCCTGTTCGCGCTGCTGAGCGTGTTGCTGCAGGCGGCTTCCGGGCTGACCGAACAGGCCCTCTTCCTGGCCTGGGTGCGCGGTGCCCCGGCCGAGGACCGCGAGATGGTCCTGATGGGCTTCACCGGCCATGGCGCCCCGGCCGGGCTGTACGAGGCCGTGCGCTGGCTGCTTCCGCTGGCGTGGACGGTGGCGTACCTGGCGCTGCTGCGCGACCACCGGCGCACCGCCTTCGTGTTCGCCGCCCTCGCGGCCCTTCCCGGCCTGGCGTCGGTGACGCAGCACCTGGGCGGCGGGCAGGACCCCCTGGTGGTCTCCTTCTCGCTCACGACCGCGGTGTTCTCCTGGCTGACCGTCCTCGCCCTGTGCTGTGGCTTCCACCGCGACGCCCCGCCCGCCCGGCTCCCGCTGTCGTCTCCCGGGCTGGTCCTCATGGGCACCTGCGTCCTCATGGGTGCGTCGACCGTGGTGTGGCCCGGCGGCGCGGACCCGGAATGGGCCGGTGGTGCGGCATTCATCGCCGCGGCCGCCGGGTGGCTGATCGCCCGGTTCCGGTCGCCGCAGCACACGCAGGATCCCGCGCTGCCCCTCGCACTGGCCGCGCTCGGCCTCGCCGTGCTGGTGGAGCGGACGCTCGGCCTCGCGTTCCTGGCCGGCGCCCACGCCCCCGGCTTCCTCGTCACTGCCGGCGCCGTGCAGGCAGGCGTCATCGCCGCCCTGGCGGCAGCCCTGACCACGACCGGCACCCGGGGCCTGACCGCCCGGTGGAGGACCGGCTGAACCCTCCCGCCCCGTCGGCGTCAGGCAGGAGAGGCCCCTGGGGTCGGTCGTTTGGAGCCAAGTCCGTTCCGGATGCCGTCCGGTGCAAGCACCCCGAAGGAGAATCACGGCATGCCGACAACTGATCCCACGCCGGATGAACGGGCACCGCTCCACGTCGAAGTCGTCCGCGACGGTGTGCCGACCCCCCTCGATGCCGACGAGATCCGGGTAACCCTGCCGAACGGCATCGTCGTCCATCTGTCCCCTGGGCAGGACCCCGCCGGCTCCGTCGTGGCGGAGATTCCGTTCGAGGGACCGGACGCCGACGCCTTCTCCCACTTCCTGGTGCGGCCAGGTGCCGCCAACCTGCTCTTCCTCAACGCGGAACGGCATGTTCGCCGCACCGGGGAGGCGGGTGGCTGACCGGGGGCGTACGTCACCGGGAGGGGGCGCGGCGCCGCGCCCCCGGCGGACGGGGTGCCACTGCGGGCAGCCCCCCGTACCGACCGCCCGCGCCGGCTGTCCGGCCGGCCCGCTCCTACAACCGCACCGTCTTCCTGGGCTGTTGCTTGGCGCCGGTCAGCAGGCCGTGCAGGCTGGCGAATTCGTCGACGCACTTGGCGGTGCCGTTGACCACGCAGTCCAGGGGCTCGTCGGCGACCGACACGGGGACGCCCATCTCCTGGCGCAGCCGCTGGTCCAGGCCGCGGAGCAGGGCGCCGCCGCCGGTCAGGGCGATCCCGCGCTCGACGATGTCGCCGGAGAGCTCCGGGGGGCATTCGTCGAGGGTGCGGTGGACGGCCTGGACGATCGCGTCGACCGGTTCGGCCAGGGCCTCGCGGATCTCCTCCTCGGTGATCTCCTGGATCCGTGGCAGGCCGTTGACGTGGTCGCGGCCGCGGACCGTGTAGGAGGTGGCGCGTTCCGCGGCGCCGTCCTCGTCGGTCCCGACCGGGGTCCAGGCCGCCGAGCCGATCGCGATCTTGATGTCCTCGGCGGTGCGCTCGCCGATGGCCAGGGAGTGCTTCTTCTTGACGTAGGAGGTGACGGCGGCGTCCAGGGCGTCCCCGGCGACCCGTACGGACTGGGCGGTGACCAGACCGCCGAGGGAGACGACGGCGACCTCGGTGGTGCCGCCGCCGATGTCCACCACCATGCAGCCCACCGGCTCGTCCACCGGAAGGCCGGCGCCGATCGCGGCGGCCATCGGCTCCTCGATGAGATGCACCTCACGGGCGCCGGCGGCCTTGGCGGAGTCGACGACCGCGCGCCGCTCCACGCCCGTGATGCCGGACGGGACGCAGATGACCACCCGCGGCCGGGAGAAGCGGCGGCTGGGCAGGGCCTTCTTCATCAGGGCGCGCAGCATCTGCTCGGCGGCGTCGAAGTCGGCGATCACGCCCTCCCTCAAGGGGCGCATCGCGGTGATCCCGGACGGCGTGCGCCCGATGGTCCGCTTGGCCTCCTCCCCCACGGCGATCACCTCCCCGGAGGCGTTGACCGCGACGACGGACGGCTCGTTCAGCACCACGCCCTTGCCGCGGGAATACACCAGGGTGTTGGCGGTGCCGAGGTCGATGCCTATGTCGTACGTACCGGACGAAGTGCTGGACGCCATGGGGAGTTCATGTGCTCTCTGAAGAGGGGACGGAATCCTGGGCATTGCACCGCAGACAACCCCATGGGCTACCAATGGCGTTCATTGCGGGCAATTAATAAGACTACCGGGGGCCCGGATTGGTTCCCGTCACCGCGGTCCGCCGCCTCATCCGCCACCGTTCCCTTCTCTGTCCCGTGCCGTGTCCGATGCTGTGTCCCGTTCCGTGTCCGGTGCCGCGTGCTCCGCCCGGTCCGGCTCCCGGGACAGCGCCTCGGCCACGTCGTCGAGGGCATCGACGAGCAGCTCGGCGACGCGCAGGGCGACGCCGCGGCTCTCGTCCTCCGCGTCCCATCTCTCCCATACGGCGCGCAGCGTGCTCCAGTTCACTTCGCCCCGCTCCCGGACCGCTTCGGTGGCGTCCTCCAGGGAGGTGCGCAGTTCGAAGGCGAAGGCGGTGGCGCCGGGCGAGGCGTCCGCGTCGCGCTCGGGGAGATGCACCTCCAGGATCATGGTGACCCGGCCCATGGTGGCCAGCGCGGCACCGGCCGCCTTCGCCGAGGCCGGGGACAGCCCGCGGTGGCGTACGGGTTCCTTCTCGGCGCGGGCCTCGGTCTCCTCCCAGGCCGCGCGGGCCGCACGGGCGTCCAGCAGGGCGTCGCGGATCTGCCGGGGGCGGCGTTCGGCGGGCGTGGCGTAGAGGTCGTAGACGGCCAGGGCGTACTGTCCGTTGGCCGCCAGCCATTCGGCGAGGCGGTCGCGGAGCCGGGGCGTCTCCCAGGCCGGGAACAGCGCGTACGACAGCATGGCGAGCAGGCCGCCGAGGAGGGTGAGCACGACGCGTTCCTGGACGGTCTGCTGCCAGCCCGCGCCCGCGATGCCGAGCAGGAAGACCACATAGGCGGCCACACACGCCGAGGTCACCGAGAAGCCCGTACGCATCAGCAGATACATCAGCCCGACACAGACCACGGCCAGGGCGGCGCTGACGTACAGGCCCGGGTGGGCCAGGGCCATCAGCCCGCCCGCGACGGCGACGCCGACGAGGGTGCCGCAAAAGCGGGCGACCCCGCGGGAGTAGGTCTGGGCGAAGTCCGGGCGCATCACCATGACGGAGGCGAGCGGCGCCCAGTAGCCGTGGCCGAACGGGAGCGCGGTACCCAGCAGATAGCCGGCGGCGGCGACCGCGGCGACCCGCAGGGCGTGCCGGAAGACATGGGAGGTCCAGCGGGCCTCGCGGTGCAGGGAGCGCAGCGCGACCGGGACCAGCCGGGGGACGCTGGGGCGCAGCAGATGACCGCGTTCGGCCTCGGTGGTGGGGCGGGTGGCCTCGACCGGCTCGTCGGTGAGTTCGACGGCGTCCGCGAGGAGGGAGATCAAGCGGTAGGCGGAGCGGCGGGCGGCGCCGTGGAGCATCGGGCCGGTCGCGGGGACTTCGAGGACGGCCATCGCCTCGGGCGGCAGCCGCACCGGCTTGGCGTGCCGTACCGCGAAGGCGACGGCGTCCAGGACGGTGGCCGCGGCGCCCAGCAGATCGCGGGCGCGGTCGCGCTCGGGCCCTTCCGGCGGGGCGCCGACGACCGGGTCGGCGAGGGAGGCGAGGACCGGGCGGACGCGCTCGGCGAGGCCGCGGGGGCCGTGCAGCTGTACGGGCCGCCGCCTGGCCTGACGCGGGGTCACGGCGGAGGCGATCCGGGCGTCCATCAGGGGCGCCGGATCGAACGGGGCGACCGGGTCCTGCCGCAGCCGCCGCGCGTAATCCGCCTCGGCGGCCAGCGCGTCGGCGAGCGCATCGCGCTGGATGCCCCAGGGGCGGACCGGGAAGAGCACGATGAGGGCGGCCTGGACGGCGCCGCCGAAGAAGATCAGGGCGGCGTGCTGCAGCGCTCCGGGGACGGACGTCGGCAGGGTGACCGTGACCAGCATGATCGCCACGGTCTGGGTGCCGGCCAGCCCGGCGACCGGGCCGATCGCCCAGGCCATCCCGGCCAGGAAGGTCCAGCCGGCGAGGAGCAGTACGAAGGCGAGGAGATGGGCGGCGGCCAGGTAGCCGAGGAAGGTGGAGACCGCCAGTGCGCCGGCGACGGCGAGGGCGAGCACCGGGCGCGGCCGCATGCTGCGCTGGAAGGTGACGATGCCGGAGGAGAACGCGCCGAAGGCGGAGGAGACCGCGAGTGCCGGGTCGCCGCGCCACAGACACAGGCCGATGACCAGGGCGACGCCGACCGAGCCGCGGAGGGCGATCAAGGGGGTGAGCTTGGTCCGCTCGATGGTCAGCCCCGAGCGGGCGGCGTCCTTGAGCGCACGCGACCAGGTCATGGCGACGAGGATACGGGCCACCGGCGGGGGTTCCCGGAGGGCGCAGGCGGGGGTTTCCGGAGGGCGCCGGCAGGGGGTCCCGGAGGCCGCCGGCCGGGTCCCGAACGGCGAAGGCAGGGGTTCCCGCAGGGTCCCGGCGAGCCGTGTGGGCGGGGCTCCCGCCCGCCGACCCGGAAAATCCCGGTAAACCCCCCTTCCGTTGAGCGTAAAACATCGCAGGTCAGAAAGGGGATGCCCGGATTCCGGGCAGCTGGTGCGACCAATCCGACACCCCGGAAGGGAAACCATGCGCCGCGCGGGCCCCCTCTTGCTGTGCAGCCCGGACCGTCCCCGGGCGTTCGGCAAGGAGAAGGCCCCGTGCACAAAGCCCTGTTCCGTTCGGTGATCGCGTTGATCGCCCTGACCGTTCTCGCCGCCACGGCCGGCTGCGGCACCAGCGCCTCACAGGCTTCCCCCGTCCACTTCGGCGGCGGCCCCAAGACGGGCGCCTCGATGCACAGCACGCCCCCGGGGAAGCACTCGCTGGTGCAGTGGCCCACCCGGCCGATCAGCTTCACCGAGGAAAGCCGGGTCGGCGGGGCCGGCCAGAACACCCCGATCGGCGTGACCACCCTGCACGGCCCCAGGTCCGGCTTCACCGGCAAGGTGTGGGTGTGGGCGCCGCCGGAGTACTACGAGAAGCGGAACGCCAACAAGGGCTTCCCGGTCATGGAGGCGCTGCCCGGCTCCTACGGCTACCCGGTCAACTACTGGATCGGCTCCGACCTCAAGCTGGAGGAGAACCTCGCCCAGTGGTCCAAGAACGGCACCAGCCTGCCGTTCATCGTCGTCATGCCGGTGCTGAACCCCAATGACAAGCAGTACTACGACGGCAGCGACATACCGGGCCAGCCGAAGATCGGCACCTGGCTCAGCAAGGACGTGCCCGACCTCGTACGGCAGAACTTCCGCACCCTCAAGACCCGCGACGCCTGGGCGATCATGGGCTCCTCGTCGGGCGGGTTCGCGGCGCTGAAGAACGTGCTGCAGAACCCGGAGACGTTCAAGGTGGCGATACCCAACGGGCCGGACATCGTGCCCGACTCGCCGCTGTGGAACGGGCACGCCAAGGAGGAGCGGGAGAACAACCCGGAGGTCCTGGCCCGCCGGCTGATCGCGCGCGGCGGACCGCCGGTCTACCTCGCCTTCCAGGACGGCTCCCGGGAGTACACGGTGCTGCCGAAGGTGCGGAAGTTCATCCGCCAGTACGGGCACGGCCCGGTGCACACCCGGCTGCACATCGTGCCGAACGGCACCCACAGCGCGGGGACCTACGTGCAGGGCCTGGGCGAGGGCACGATGCAGTGGGTCAGCGCGCAGATGACGGGGCCGAGTGCCTGACCGGCCGTGACCGGGGCCGGCCGGCTCGCCGGCCCCGGGGGCCGTACCGTGACCGCGCGCGGCCCCCTCTCGCCCTCCCGGCGCCCCGTCAGGACACCGCCCGTCAGGACACCACGTCCTTCCGGCCGAAGCCGCGGAACGCCAGGGCGCACAGCACCAGCGCCGCGGACACCGAGACCGCCGCGCCCTGGATCATCCCGGACCACTCCAGCCGGGGCTGGAGGGCGTCCACCCAGGAGAACTGCCAGTGGGCGGGCAGCGCCTCGCGCCAGCTGCCGAGGGCGGTGACCTGATCCAGGACGTTGCCGACGATGGTCAGGCCGACGGCGCCACCGACCGCGCCCAGCGGCGCGTCGGTCACCGTCGACAGCCAGAACGCCAGCGCCGCGGTGACCAGCTGGCTGACGAAGACATAGCCGGTGACCACCGCCAGCCGCGCCACCGCCTCGCCCGCGGGCAGCGCGCCGCCGGTGGGCAGTTGCAGCGGCCCCCAGCCGTACGCGGCGGTGCCGACGCCCAGCGCGACCAGCGGCAGCAGCAGCATCGCGGCGGCGCTGAACACCAGACCCACGGTCAACTTGCTCAGCAGCAGCCGCGCCCGCGGGACCGGCGCGGCGAGCAGATAGCGCAGCGAGGCCCAGCTCGCCTCCGAGGCGACCGTGTCCCCGCAGAACAACGCCACCGGGACCACCAGCAGGAAGCCCGCCGAGACGAACACGGCGGTGGCCGCGAAGTTGGCCCCGGAGGCGGTGGCGCCGTCCATCAGGGTGATCCGGCCGTTGTTGCGGCCGCCCGGGTCGCCGCCCACCGCGAACGCCACCACCAGCACGAACGGCAGCAGCGTCAGGATCGCGGCGACCACCAGGGTGCGCCGGCGGCGCAGCTGGCGGCGGGCCTCGACGCGCAGCGGGAGGGTGCGGCGCGGGCGGTAGCCGGGTGCCCGCGCCGCCGGGGTCGCGGTCATCGGTCCCCTCCGATCAGGGTGAGGAAGGCGTCCTCCAGGCGGCGGTGCGGGCCGAGGCGGTCCACCGCGATCTCCAACCGGAGGAGTTCGGTGAGCAGTTGGGTGGCGCTGGCACCGTCCAGCCGGACCAGCAGGCCGCCGTCGGCGCGCACGGCCGAGGCGACACCGGGCAGCGCGGCCACCTTCTCCAGGACGGCGTCGGAGACCTCGTTGGCGACGCCGACCAGCAGGGTGTCGCCGGAACCGGTGATCTCGGCGACCGGCCCGGCCTGCACCAGCCGCCCGCCGTCCATGACGACCAGATGCGTACAGCTCTGCTCGACCTCGGACAGCAGATGGCTGGAGACGATGACGGTGCGTCCGGCGGCCGCGTAGCGGATCATGACGTCGCGCATCGCCCGGATCTGCGGCGGGTCGAGCCCGTTGGTCGGCTCGTCGAGGATCAGCAGCTCCGGCAGCCCCAGCATGGCCTGGGCCAGCGCGAGCCGCTGCCGCATGCCCTGGGAGTAGGTGCGCACCGCGCGGTCCAGCGCGTCGCCGAGACCGGCGATCTCCAGTGCCTCGTCGAGGTGCGCGTCTCCGACGGGCCGGCCGGTCGCCTGCCAGTACAGATCGAGGTTGGCGCGGCCGGACAGATGCGGCAGGAAGCCCGCCCCCTCGACGAACGCGCCGACCCGCGACAGCACCGGGGCGCCCGGCCGCACGGCCTGCCCGAAGATCCTGATCTCGCCCTCGTCGGGCGTGATCAGCCCCATCAGCATCCGCAGGGTGGTGGTCTTGCCGGCCCCGTTGGGCCCCAGCAGTCCGAGCACCTGCCCCTGCTCCACCCGGAAGGAGAGGTCCCGCACGGCATACCCCGCGGCCGACTTCGCGTACCGCTTGCTCAACCCGCTGATCTGCAACGGGACCTCGGCGAGCGCCGGGTCGGGGGCCGGCGCCGTGATCCGGCGGCGGCCGGTGAGCAGTATCAGCGCGGCGGCCACGGCTGCCGCGGCGGGCAGCGCCCAGGTCCAGGCGGGCAGCGCGGCGGGCGCGGTGCGCACCTCGGGCGCCGTGGGCACCTCGATGCCGCCGCCGCGCAACGCGACGGTGTAGGAGGCGGGTTCGGCCGGCGAGGCGTAGCCGAGGTCGGTGGCCGACAGCACCAGCCGCAGCCGGTGGCCGGCGGCGAACTCGTGGTCGACGGCGGGCAGCCGCAGCCGCACCGTCCGGCCCGCGCGGGCGCCCTCGATGCGGTAGGGCGCCACGAGCTGGGACGGCAGCACCTGGCGGCGGCCGTCCGGCGCGACGTCGTAGACCTTCGCGAACAGCACCGCGTCCGGGGTGGCGGACCGTACGTGCACGGTGGCGGTGGGGCTGCCGGTGAGACGGACGGGGGTACGCAGCGGCGCCGAGGCGAAACCGGCGTACTGGCCGGCGAAGTCCAGGGACAGACCGCCGGCGCCGAGCGAGGCGAGGTTGCCGAGCGCGCCGACGCCGGGCACCGCGGAGACGGCGGGCGGCCCGGCCCCGGGCGGGTTGGCGAAGGTCTGCGGGCGGCCGGCGAGGCGGATGTGCCGCGGGGCGTGGTCCAGGCCCGGGTAGCGGTCCGCGCCGGCGCCACGCGTGCGCACCGTGCCGTCGGTGGAGTCCACTCCCCCGGTGCGGCTGATCCGGAACGCGGGCCCGGTGTCCGTGTGCCGGTCGCCCTTCAGATAACGGTCGAACCAGGCCCTGGTCCGGCCCTCCAGCCGGGCCACCTCCCGGTCCCCGCCGTCGTGCCCGCCGGCGATCCAGTCGACGTCGACGGGCGCGCCGTTGTGGCGGACCGCCCGCCGGATGGCATCGGCCTGGTCGAGCGGGAACAACGAGTCGGTCTGGCCCTGCATCAGCAGCGTCGGCACCTTGATGCGGTCGCCGACGGCGACCGGGCTGCGGCTCTCCAGGAGCCGGCGGGCCGCGGCGTCGGGCCGGCCGCGGACGGCCACCCGCTCGTACATCCGGCACAGCTCGGGCTCGAACTTCCCGCAGCCGCCGGACGTGGCGGGCGGGCGGACCGGGGAGCCGGTGGGGGCGCCCGCCGAGCCGGTGGTGAAGAAGATCCCGGCCCACAGCTTCTTGAACACCCCGTGGGGGAACAGCGCGTCGGCCAGGTTCCAGTACGTGATCTGCGGGGCGATGGCGTCCACGCGCCGGTCGTAGCCGGCCGCCAGCAGCGAGATCGCGCCGCCGTAGGAACCGCCCGCGACCCCCACCCTGGGGTCGCCCGCCTTGTCGAGCCGGACCTCCGGGCGCCTGGCCAGCCAGTCGATCAGCCGGCGCACGTCGGCGACCTCGCCCCGCGGATCGTTCAGCCCGATCTTCCCGGTGGACTTCCCGAAGCCGCGCGCCGACCAGGTCAGGACGGCGTATCCGTCCCGGGCCAGCCGCTCGGCCTGGGGACGGAGGGTGGCCTTGGTGGCGCCGAAGCCGTGCGCGAGCAGTACCGCGGGGCGACGCCCTGCGGAGTGCCCCGGCGCGGTGAAGAAGGAGGTGTCGATCCGTACGTGCCGCGCGCTGCCGGGCTTCTCCGGCATGGTCATGACCCGGTCCTCCCGGTGCACGGCGGGCGCGGCGTCCGAGGTGGAGGCCGCCCAGGTGCCGCCGCCTCCCATGAGGACGGCCAGGGCGCCCACGGTGGCGTACAGGCGCCGTCCACGCAGTCTGAGGCCTCGCAGTTCCATGGCCTGAATCCTAGGGACGGACCCCGCCGGGCACCCGGCCCCCCGGGCGGAACCCGGCGGCCTCCCCGGGGAGTAGGGTTCGCCGGCCCCGTACGGCGGACGCGGTACGGGGGTCGGCCGGGCCCTTACGCCGGCGCGGGCGCCGTCAGACGGAAGCGCACGTGGGTGTCGTCGCTGCTCCAGCGCTCCAGTCCGGCCTTCTCCAGGACGCGGCCGGACGCCGGGTTCGACCGCTCGGTGTCCGCGCACACGGTGTGCACGCCCGGCGCGGTGAAGGCGAACGCCACCAGGGCCCGCGCGGCCTCGGAGGCGTAGCCGCGGCCCCGCCGGGACGGCACGATGCCGTAGCCGAACTCGACCGAGCCGTCGGCCGGCGGCCAGAACAATCCGATGCCGCCGACCACCAGACCGCTCGCCCGCTCCAGGATCTGCCGCTGGCCGTAGGCGCCGCGCGCGGCGGGGTGGTCGGCGGTGAAACCGGCGATGACCCGGTCGCCGTCCGCGGGGAAGTCCGCGGCCCAGTGCGGCTGCCGCGTCCCCTCCAGGACGGCGGCGAGTTCCCCGTCGGACCAGGGCCGCAGCAGCAGCCGCGCGGTACACAGATCCGCACGAAGAGGCGTCAAGCGGGCCATATTCCTCAGCCTCCTTCGTCCCGCAGGGGTCGCACCCGGGGCGCGGGCGCCGCCGCACGGTAGCAACCGGGTGGTGTCCGGGGACAGTTGTTTTCGCCGGCCGCCCGGTGGTCCCGTCGGCCGCTCTTCGCGGGCCCGCGGGCCGTGCCGAAACCGTCGCCGGTCAGTACCTCGGCGGCCCGAACCCGCCCTGCGGGGACGGCGGGTTACCGGGCGGCACCGGCGGCGCACCGGCCGGGGGCATCGGCGGGCCGCCGACCGGGGGCACCGGGCCGGCCGGCGGCTGCCAGGCGGGCGGGGCCTGCGGCCCGGGCGGTGGGACGAAGCCGGGGGCGGCGAACTGCGGAGCCGGGGACGGCGGGTACCAGGCGACGGCGACCGGCTCGCCGCGAGCCATCAGCGCCAGCAGGGCCGGCGAACCGAACAGGTCCAGCAGCAGCTGGAGATCGTTGAGGATGCTCAGGCCCGGCGTGCCGTCGTTCAGTGTGAAGAGGGCACCGTTGCCGGCCATCCCGATCAAGGCCACCAGGGCGCTGGGCAGCGACAGGACCGCCAGCCCGATGGCCAGCCCGCGCGCCGCACCGCCGCGCATCAGGCTGTTGACCCCGGCCAGCGCGGTCAGCACCAGGAAGACCAGCGCGGACCAGCCGGGAGCCAGGCAGAGCAGCGAGCTGAGGACGCCCTTGCCGAGATAGAACGTGGTGAAGGAACCACCGCCCTCGGTCAGCAGGTAGATCTGCCAGGCCAGATTGGCCGGCACCATCGCCCCGAGCAGCAGACCGGCCACCGTCCCGGCCGTCCTCGTCGGGCGCACCGGCGGGTCGCTGGGCTTCGCGCGCGGCCAGGAACGCAGGCCGGTGAGCAGCACGACACCGGCGGCGAACGACAGCAGGACCACCCCCAGGCTGCTGACGAACACGCCGTCGAAGGTCGTGGTGGCGGTCTCGGCGTGGAGGAACCAGCGCTCGTCGCTGGTGTGGCTGCCGGTGCTGATCACCGCCTGGAGCGCGGTGGCGAAGGTGAAGGTGGTGGCCACGGCCAGCAGGCCACCGGCCACCCGCTGCCCGGCGAAGGCGGTGAACACCGCCGCCAACTGGACGAGGGCGAGACCGACATGGAAGGGGGTGGTGACCTGGTTGGTACCGCCGGCGTGCCGGAAGGTCCAGGACTCCCAGAGCCCGCCGATCCCGAACTCGCCCAGGTCGACCACCAGCCAGCAGGCCGTGAAGAGAAAGAACAGCAGGCAGAACATCCCGCCGGTGATACGGGCGCCCTTGGCGAGCGCCATGGATTGGTGCATTTCGTCCCCCGGTTGTCTTCGTGCTCGGCGAGGGAGCACGGTAGCAACGCGCGGGGGCGCGACCCCGCCCGGGATCCGGCACGCTCACGCAGGACGGGGCACTGCCGCACGCGCGGGCACCCGCGGCGTGCACGGGCACGAGGCACGCGCGCACAGCCCCCGGACCGCGCGGACCCCGGACGGCACGGACCCCCGGACGGCAGAAAGCCGACCGGGGGTCCGTCAGGGAACCCGTCAGGGCATTCGTCGGGGTACCCGTCCGGGCATCCTCAGTGGTTGCTGGGGAAGCCCAGGTTGATGCCGCCGTCCGACGGGTCGGGCCAGCGGGTGGTGACGACCTTGCCGCGGGTGTAGAAGTGCACGCCGTCGTTGCCGTAGATGTGGTGGTCGCCGAAGAGCGAGTCCTTCCAGCCGCCGAAGGAGTGGTAGCCGACCGGCACCGGGATCGGCACGTTCACGCCGACCATCCCGGCCTCGACCTCCAGCTGGAAGCGGCGGGCCGCACCGCCGTCGCGGGTGAAGATCGCGGTGCCGTTGCCCCACGGCGAGTTGTTCATCAGCGCGATGGCCTCGTCGTACGTGTCGACGCGTACGACGGACAGCACCGGGCCGAAGATCTCGTCGCGGTAGGCGTCCATCTCGGGCGTGACGTGGTCGAGGAGGGAGATCCCGAGCCAGTGGCCGTCCTCGTAGCCCTCGACGGTGTAGCCGGTGCCGTCGATGACGACATCGGCACCCTGGGCCGCGGCGCCGGTGACGTACGAGGCGACCTTGTCGCGGTGGACCTTGGTGATCAGCGGGCCCATCTCGGAGGACGGGTCGTCGCCGGGGCCGATCCGCAGCCGGTCGGCACGCTCCTTGATCTTGCCGATCAGCGGGTCGGCGGTCTCCCCGACGGCCACGACGACGGAGATCGCCATGCAGCGCTCGCCGGCCGAGCCGTAGGCGGCGTTGATCGCGGAGTCCGCGGCCAGATCGAGGTCGGCGTCCGGCAGGACCAGCATGTGGTTCTTGGCGCCGCCCAGCGCCTGGACGCGCTTGCCGTGGGCGGTGCCGGTGGTGTGGATGTAGCGGGCGATGGGCGTGGAGCCGACGAAGGAGACCGCGGCGATGTCCGGGTGCTCCAGGATCGCGTCGACGGCCACCTTGTCACCGTTGACGATGTTCAGCACGCCGTCCGGCAGCCCCGCCTCGGCGGCCAGCTCGGCCAGCTTGAACGCGGCGCTGGGCACCTTCTCGCTCGGCTTGAGCACGAAGGTGTTACCGCACGCGATGGCCAGCGGGAACATCCACATCGGCACCATCGCCGGGAAGTTGAACGGCGTGATGCCGGCCACCACACCGAGCGACTGGCGGATCGCCGCCACATCGACGCGGGTGGAGACCTGGGTGGACAGCTCGCCCTTGAGCTTCTCGGGAATACCGCAGGCCAGCTCGACGATCTCCAGACCGCGAGCCACCTCACCCAGCGCGTCGGAGTGCACCTTGCCGTGCTCGGCGGTGATCAGCCGGGCGATCTCCGCACGGTGGGCATCGACCAGCTCGCGGTACTTGAACAGCACCGAGGTGCGCTTGGTCAGCGAACTGGTGCCCCAGGACGCGAACGCCTCCTTGGCGGCGCGGACCGCCGCATCGACCTCGCCGGCCGACGCGAAGGCGACCTGCTTCTCCTGCGCACCGGTCGCCGGGTTGTAGACCGGACCGAAGTTGCCGGAGACGCCCTCGACGGGCTTGCCGCCGATCCAGTGGTTGATGGTCTTCATGCGGGGACCTTTCCGGGGTGACGACGTCGGGCTGTGGTCAGAGGTGACGGCGACGGCCGGCGGCCTGCCGGTCGTACGCCTGGCGGGCGGCGAGGGCCGCCGGCCGTGTCGCGGTCTCGGCAACAGGTACATCCCACCAGGCCTGCGCCTCCGGCGCGCCCGGCACTGTGTCGGCCGTTTCGGTCTCGACATAGACACATGTGGGCCTCTTTGCGCCACGCGCCTCGGCGAGCGCGGCACGCAGCTCGCCGACGGTGGCCGCCCGCAGGACGTGCATGCCGAGCGAGGCGGCGTTGGCGGCCAGATCGACCGGCAGCGGCGCGCCCGTATACCTGCCGTCCCCGGCCCGGAAGCGGTACGCCGTCCCGAAGCGCTCACCGCCGGTCTGCTCGGACAGGCCACCGATGGAGGCGTAGCCGTGGTTCTGGAGGAGGACCAGGGTGAAGGGGAGACCCTCCTGGACCGCGGTGACGATTTCCGTGGGGTTCATCAGATATGTACCGTCGCCGACCAGCGCCCACACCGGCCGGTCCGGATCGGCCAGCCGCACCCCGATCGCCGCGGGGATCTCATAGCCCATGCAGGAGTAGCCGTATTCGAGGTGGTACTGCCTGCGGGACCGGGCGCGCCAGAGTTTGTGCAGGTCACCGGGGAGGGACCCGGCAGCATTGATGAGCACGTCGGTGTCGTCGACCAGCGCGTCCAGCAGGCCGAGGACCTGGGTCTGGGAGGGCCGCGCGGAGTCGTCCGCGGTGTCGTACGCGGCATCCACCCGGCGCTCCCACTCCGCCTTCGCCGCCGCGTAGCCGGCCTCGTACTCCTTCGCGACGCGGTGTCCGGCCAGCTCCTTGCCGAGCGCTTCGAGTCCGGCGCGGGCATCGGCGACCAGGGCCGTGGCACCGAGCTTGTGGGAGTCGAAGGGGGCGATGTTGAGGTTGAGGAAGCGGACGCCGGGCGCGGCGAACAGCGTCGACGAGGCGGTGGTGAAGTCGGTGTAGCGGGTGCCGACGCCGATGACCAGGTCGGCCTCCCGCCCCAGCCCGTCGGCGGTGGCGGTGCCGGTGTGGCCGATGCCGCCGACGTCGGCGGGGTGGTCGTGGCGCAGCGAGCCCTTGCCGGCCTGGGTGGACGCGACCGGGATGCCGGTGGCGTCGGCGAAGGCGCGCAGCGCGTCCTCGGCCTCGGAGTGGTGGACACCGCCGCCGGCGATCAGGAGCGGCCGGCGGGCAGCGCGGACGAGGCGGACCGCTTCTGCGAGGGCCTCGGCATCGGGGGCGGGCCGGGCGACGCGCCAGACCCGGTCGGCGAAGAACTCCTCGGGCCAGTCGTACGCCTCGGCCTGGACGTCCTGCGGCAGCGCGAGCGTGACGGCACCGGTGTCGACCGGGTCGGCCAGCACCCGCATGGCCTGCAGCGCGGCCGGGATCAGCGCCTCGGGACGGGTGACCCGGTCGAAGTAGCGCGAGACCGGCCGCAGCGCGTCATTGACCGACACATCGCCCGCGTGCGGCACCTCCAGCTGCTGGAGCACCGGGTCGGCCGGCCGGGTCGCGAAGGTGTCGCCGGGCAGCAGCAGCACCGGCAGGCGGTTGACGGTGGCGAGCGCGGCGCCGGTGACGAGGTTGGTGGCGCCGGGGCCGATGGAGGTGGTGACGGCTTGCGCGGAGAGCCGGTCGCACTGCCGGGCGTAGCCGACCGCGGCATGCACCATGGCCTGTTCGTTGCGGCCCTGGAGGTACGGCAGCGCCTCGCCGGATTCCAGCAGGGCCTGGCCGAGACCGGCGACATTGCCGTGGCCGAAGATGCCCCAGCAGGCGCCGATCAGCCGGCGGCGCCGGCCGTCCCGCTCGGTGTACTGGTGGGCGAGGAACTCGACCAGGGCCTGCGCGACCGTCAGGCGGCGTGTCGTCGGGGCGTTCATCGGGCGTCTCCTGCCGGTGCTGCGTAGAAGGGGAGGCGGGGGTCGACGGGCTGATCGGGCCAGGTGGAGCGGATCCAGCCGTGATCGGGGTGATCGCAGATCAGCCATTCGCGGGTCTCGCCCGGCCCGGCCATCACGTTGAGGTAGTACATGGCGTGGCCGGGGGCGGCGATGGACGGGCCGTGCCAGCCGTCGGGGATCAGGACGGCATCGCCGCTGCGGACCTCGGCCAGCACATCGGTGCCCCGGCCGTGCCCGGACGGGCTGACCCGCTGATAGCCGACACCGTCCGTGCCGTGTGCGGGCTCGATCTCGAAGTAGTAGATCTCCTCCAGCTCCGACTCCTCCCCCGGGCGGCACTCGTCGTGCTTGTGCGGCGGGTAGGAGGACCAGTTGCCGCCGGGGGTGAGCACTTCCACCGCGATCAGCCGGTCGCACGCGAAGGTGCCGGCCGCGCCGAAGTTGTTGACCTGGCGGGAGCAGGTGCCGGTGCCGCGCAGCTCCACGGGGACGCCGGAGGCCGGACCGTAGCGGGCGGGCAGCCGCCGCTCGCAGCGGGCACCGGTGAGCGCGAACCGGCCGCCCGCCCCGGAGGCGATCTGCACATGCGCGTCACGCGGCACGTACGCGAAGTCCGTGACACCGCTGAACACGCTCTCCCGCCCGGCGAGTTCGAAGACGTCGCCGTCATCGGTCAGCACCGTGCAGCCGCCGGACAGCGGCAGCACGATCCATTCGCTGTCGCCGGTGGCGAAGGAGTGGTGGCCACCGGGCGGCAGGTCGAGGACGCGCAGCGAGGAGTAGCCCCAGCCGGCCCGCCCGGGGTCGATGTCCAGGGCGTACGGCCCCTCGGCGGCGGCGGTGGCCTTCAGGTGGAATTCAGTACCCATATGTCGAGTCTCCTGCGGAATGCGCGGCGTTCACAGCAGGCCTACGGCGGTGTCCACCGCGGCGGCGACGTCCCCGTCGGCGGGGTAGAGCAGGGAGCGGCCCACGACCAGCCCCTGCACCGTCGGCAGCCGCAGCGCCTTGCGCCACTTCTCGTAGGCGGCTTCCTGGTCGCGGACGGTGCTGCCGATGTCGCCGCCGAGCAGCACGGTCGGCAGCGTCGTGCTCTCGCAGACCCGGGCCATCGCCTCGGGATCGTCGGTGACCGGCAGCTTGAGCCAGGTGTAGGCCGAGGTGCCGCCGAGGCCGGAGGCGATGGCGACGGAGCGGATGACGGCCTCGGCGCTGAGGTCGTTGCGGACCCTGCCCTCTATCCGGGAGGACAGGAACGGCTCGACGAAGACCGGCAGTTCGCGCTCGGCCATCGCGTCGATGGCGCGGGCGGTGGCCTCCATCGTGGTCAGCGAGCCGGGGTCCGCGTAGTCGATGCGCAGCAGCAACTTGCCGGCGTCGAACCGGAGGCGGGCCAGGTCCTGCGGCCGGTGCCCGGTGAACCGGTCGTCCATCTCGAAGGAGGCGCCCGCGAGGCCGCCGCGGTTCATCGACCCCATGACGACCTTGCCTTCGAGCGCGCCGAGCAGCAGCAGGTCCTCCAGGATGTCGGCGGTGGCGAGCACCCCGTCCACGCCGGGCCGCGACAGCGCGAGCACCAGACGCTCCAGCAGGTCGAGGCGGTTGGCCATGGCGAGCTGCCGGTCCCCCACGGCGAGCGCGCCGCGGGCCGGATGGTCGGCGGCGACGATCATCAGCCGGCCGCTGTCGCCGAGGAGCGGGCGACGGGTGCGGCGGGCGGCGGCCTCCGCGACGGCTTCGGGGTGCCGGGCCCGCAGCGTCGCGAGGTCACTGATCCGAGGAGTCAAGGCTCAACTCACCTTCTTGAGTGCACAGGTGGGGCGGGCGGACCGCACGACGCGCGCGGCCACGGGGGTCACCGGGCGGCCGCGGGGGTCATCGGGCGGCCATGGTGGTCACCGGCTCGCGAGGAACGCGTCGACCTCGTCGGCCGTCGGCATCGCGGAGGAGCAGGCCAGCCGGCCGGCGACGAGGGCTCCGGCGGCGTTGGCGTAGCGCATCATCGGCTCCAGCTCCCAGCCGGCCAGCAGACCGTGGCAGAGCGCGCCGCCGAAGGCGTCACCGGCGCCGAGGCCGTTGACGACCTCGACCGGGGTGGGCGGGACCTCGGCGGTGCGCCCGTCACGGTGGACGGCGAGAACGCCCTTGGGCCCCTGCTTGATGACGGCGAGTTCGACGCCCTTGTCCAGCAGCGCCTGGGCACAGGCCTTGGGCTCGCGCAGCCCGGTGGCGACCTCGGCCTCGTCGACATTGCCGACCGCCACGGTCACGTGCCGCAGCGCGGCTTCGTAATACGGGCGGGCGGCGGCCATCGCCGCGGCACCGCTCGCCCCGCCGTCCCCGGAGGCGCCACCCTCGCCGCCCCAGAACATCGGCCGCCAGTCGAGGTCGAAGACGGTGGTGCCCACCTTGGCGCGAGCCTGGAGCGCGGCGAGCGTGGCGCTGCGGCTGGGCTCCTCGCACAGCCCGGTACCGGTGACCCAGAAGATCCGGGCCGCCGCGATGGCGTCCTGATCCAGCTCCTCGGGGCGGATGACCAGGTCGGGGGCCTTGGGGCGGCGGTAGAAGTACAGCGGGAAATCGTCCGGCGGGAAGATCTCGCAGAAGGTGACCGGCGTCGGGTAGGCGTCGACGGCGGTCACCCAGCGGTCGTCCACCCCGAAGTCGCGCAACGCCTGATGGATGTAGTCGCCGAACGGGTCGCGCCCGGTGCGGCTGATGACCGCGCCGCGGCGGCCGAGCCGGGCCGCGGCGACCGCGACATTGGTGGCGGATCCGCCGAGGAACTTCCCGAAGGTCTCGACCTGGGCCAGCGGCACACCGCTCTGCAGCGGATAGAGGTCCACTCCGATGCGGCCCATGGTGATCAGGTCGTACGGCTCGGTCATGTGCGCCCCTTCGGGTCAGCCGGCGCGGCGGGTTCGGCGGGTTCGGCTCTGAGAAAAGGTCTAACGGGGAGAGTCAGACCCTGTCAATACTTTGTCCTTACATACTGATGTCAAGGAGAGCGATGGACGCATACGGGGACCGTGAAAGGGGTGCATATCGTGAAAGGGGTGCACATGGGGACGGCGGGGTGATGGGCGCGTGGGCGACGGGCCGCACGCGCGCCGGAGCACGGGGGGGGCGGGCCGCGCGCACCACGGAGAATGGCGGCCCGCACACACCCGGCATTCCGGGAGGGCGGCCGCGCACCCGGAGTACGGGGCAGCCCGCAAACATCCTGGACACGGCTCGCTCGGCGCACGCCCCGGGACACGGCCCGCTCGACACACGCCCCGGGAACGCGTCCCATTCGCCGTACACCCCAGGCCGCTCGGCACACACCCCCGGAATACGGCCCTTTCGCCCCACACCCGGAACTCGGCCCGTTCGCCCCACACCCCGGGACACGGCCCGCTCGGCGCACACCCCGGAACACGGCCCGCTCGGCGCACACTCCGGCGCGCCCCGCGTGACAAAGTCCTTAAGTCCTTATGTCAGGACGAAGTCTTGACACTCCCCGGGGCGCCAGAGAGGCTGTGCCCCACAACCCCACCCCAGCGCCTCCCGGTCACCGCCGACCGGCGAGAGGAGAGCCGCAGCATGCCCGCTTCCCATGCCGCCCCGCCCGTCCTGGACCGCCTCCGCGTCGGTTCCGCACCCGACTCGTGGGGAGTCTGGTTCCCCGACGACGAGCAGCAGGTCCCCTGGCAGCGCTTTCTGGACGAGGTTGCCGAGGCCGGCTACGAGTGGATCGAGCTGGGCCCGTACGGCTACCTACCCACCGACCCCGCCGTCCTCCGCGACGAGATCGCCCGCCGCAGCCTGAAGGTCTCGGCCGGCACGATCTTCACCTCCATGCACCACGGCCCGGCCGCATGGGACAGGACCTGGGCGCACGTCTCCGAGGTCGCCACCCTCACCCAGGCGATGGGCGCGGGACACCTCGTCGTCATCCCCTCCTTCTGGCGGGACGACAAGACGGCCGAGGAGATCGAGCCGCGCGAGCTGACCGCCGAGCAGTGGACGCACCTGACGACCGGCACGGAGCGGCTGGCCCAGCGCGTACGGGACGAGTTCGGGCTGGACATCGTGGTGCACCCGCACGCCGACACCCACATCGACACCGAGGAACACGTCGAGCGCTTCCTGCACGCCACCGACTCCGACCTGGTCAACCTCTGCCTGGACACCGGCCACTACGCCTACTGCGGCGGCGACAGCGTCAAGCTGATCCGCACCTACGGCGAGCGGATCGGCTACCTCCATCTCAAGCAGGTCGACCCGGACATCCTCGGCGACGTCGTCGCCAAGGGCACACCGTTCGGGCCCGCCGTCAAGCAGGGCGTGATGTGCGAACCGCCGCTGGGCGTGCCCGCACTGCCGCCCGTCCTGGAGGCCGCCCAGGCGCTGGACGTCGACCTCTTCGCCATCGTCGAGCAGGACATGTACCCCTGCCCGCCCGACCAGCCGTTCCCGATCGCCGAGCGGACCCGGCGCTTCCTGCGGTCCTGCGGCGCCTGATCCCCCGTGAGCTGAGCCGCCCTGGACCGACACGGGACCACCCAGGCCGCCGCCCGGGTGACCCTGGATCACCCAGGACTCCCCTCGGACCCCTGGCTCCCCTGGACCTCCCTGGATCACCCAGGGCTCCCCCCAAGCCCCCCGGCCCCAGACCTCTTGCACCCGCCTCCAAGCCTCTTGCACCCGCCTCCAGACCTCTTGCACCCGCCTCGTGACGCCTCCTCATACCCCGGCAACGATTACGGAGAGTAATTGGTTTCCAGGGTACATCACACTCTGTAGCACGTAAGGACGTGAGGACGACATGACTTCGCTCGGAACCCTCGGTGTGGCGGTCATCGGCACCGGCCGCATGGGCGCCGACCACGTACGCCGGATCGACGAGGTGATCAGCGGCGCCCGGGTGGCGGCCGTGGTCGACATCGACGCGGCCCGCGTCAAGCATCTCGCCGGCCGCATCGAAGGGTGTACCGCCTACACCGACCCGGCCGCCGCCATGGACGACCCCGAGGTGGACGCCGTACTGATCGCCTCGCCCGGCCCCGCGCACGAGGCGACGCTGCTGGATGCCTTCGCGCGCGATCTGCCGGTCCTGTGCGAGAAGCCGCTGACGCCGGACGCGGCCTCCGCGCTGCGCGTGCTGGAGGCCGAGCGGGCGCTGGGGCACCGCCGGGTCCAGGTGGGCTTCATGCGCCGCTACGACGGCGGCTACCGCAGCCTCAAGTCCCTGCTGGAACAGGGCACTTACGGCCGTCCGCTGATGCTGCACAACAAGCACCGCAACGCCGACACCCCGCCCGGCTTCACCAACGCGATGATGATCAACGACTCGGTGGTGCACGAGATCGATGTGACCCGCTGGCTGCTGGACGACGAGATCACGGCCGTACGGGTGCTGCGCCCGTCGCCCACCGGGAACGCCCCCGAGGGCCTCAGCGACCCGCAGCTGATCCTCTTCGAGACCGCGGGCGGCCGGGTCGTGGACACCGAGCTCTTCGTCAACTGCGGCTTCGGCTACCAGGTCAGCTGTGAGGCGGTCTGCGAGGGCGGCACCGCCAGGATCGGTGACGACCACGGGGTGTTCAGCAACACCGCGGGCCACTGGGGCGGCGCCATCCCCCCAGGCTTCGTGGAGCGCTTCGAGGAGGCCTACGACCGGCAGGTACAGCGCTGGGTGCGCGCCACCCTGCGCGGCGAGGTCGAGGGCCCCAGCTGCTGGGACGGCTATGCGGCGGCCGCCGTGTGCGAGGCGGGCGTGCGCGCGCAGGCCACCGGCGAGCGGGTGCCCGTCGAACTGATCGAACGGCCGGCACTGTACCGCTAGCAGCCGGCGCTGTACCGCTGGCGGAAGGCGCTGTACGGCTGGCGGCCGGCGCTGTACCGCCGAGGCAGGCCCCACCGCCGAACGCCGTCCTCCCGCGCGCCCACCCGCCGACGCCCTACCGCCGGGAGCGCGCAGCCGCCCGCGCCCCCGCCGACCCACGACCCACCGAAAGGCCCCGCACCGTGCACCTCGCTCATGGCGCCGCCCGGCGCCGCTCCATAGCACTGCCCGCACCCTCCGTCTTGGCCGCCGCCTGCTCCGCCCCGGTCACCGGTTCATCCGCCTCGGGCGCCGGTTCTTCCAGCCCGGCGAGCAGGACGTGCAGGACGCGTGAGACGCGTGGGACGCGTGGGACGCGTGGGACACATAGCACGAGCGGGAGTTGACGATGGCCGTTCCGACCAGCCAGGTGGCGACCGCCGGGCCGTCCGCGGCCGCGCGGGCCCGCAGCGCACGGCGCTTCCTCGTCGGCATCGCCGCCGTCGCCGCCCTGGGCGGCGCCCTCTTCGGCTACGACACCGGAGTGATCTCCGGCGCCCTCCCCTTCATGGAGGCCCACTTCGGCCTCACGTCGCTCGGGGAGGGCGTCATCACCAGCGCGCTGCTGATCGGCGCGGCCTTCGGTTCGCTGCTCGGCGGCCGGATGTCCGACGCGCTGGGGCGGCGCAACTCCCTGTTGTGGGCGGGCGCCGTGTTCCTCGGCGGCGCCCTGGCCGTGGCGCTCTCGCCGAGCGTTGCGGCCATGACCGTGGCGCGGTTCGTGCTGGGTCTCGCCGTCGGCAGCGCCTCCGTGATCACCCCGCTCTACCTCTCCGAGATCGCGCCTGCGCACCTCCGCGGCCGGCTCGTCTCCTTCAACTCGCTGATGATCGTCAGCGGTCAGCTGCTCGCCTATCTGCTCAATGCCGTACTGGCGCACTGGGCGGCCTGGCGCTGGATGCTGGGGCTGGCCGCGCTGCCTGCGGTGGCGCTGTCCGCCGGGCTCCTCTTCCTGCCGGACACCCCGCGCTGGTACATCAGCAAGGGCCGCCGGGACGAGGCGGCCCGGGTGCTGGGCCGTACGCTGCCGGCCGACGCCGTCCCCGCCGAGCTGGCCCGTATCGAACGCGCCCGCGCCCTGGAGGACGATGCCCGGCGCGGCGCCTGGCAGCAGCTGCGGACCCCGTGGCTGCGGCGGCTGCTGCTGATCGGCATCGGGCTGGCGGCCGTGCAGCAGATCACCGGTGTCAACGCGGTGGTGTATTTCGCGCCCAAGATCCTGGCATCGACGGGGCTGGGCACCGGTGCCTCGATCACGGCCACCATCGCGGTCGGCGTCATCTCGGTCGTCGCCACCGCGGTCGGGATGTCGCTGATCGACCGGGTCGGCCGGCGGCCCATGCTGCTCACCGGTCTTGCCGGGATGACCGTCTCGCTCGCCCTGCTCGGCGCCGCGTTCCACCTTCCGCACTCCCCCGCGGTCAGCGCCCTGGTGCTCGCGCTGATGGTGCTCTACATGGCCTTCATGCAGGGCACGTTGAACACCGGGGTCTGGCTGCTGCTCGCGGAGATGTTCCCGTTGCAGGTCCGCGGACTGGCCATGGGGGCCGCGGTGTTCGTGATGTGGCTGGTCAACTTCGGTGTGGCGCTGGCCTTTCCGCTGCTGCTCGATGCGGTCGGCGCGGGCACCACCTTCTGGTTCTTCGGCGCGATGTGTGTGCTGTCCCTGGTGTTCTGTCGGCGGTACGCGCCGGAGACGAAGGGTCTGGCGCTGGAGGACCTGGAGCACGTACTGCACAAGGCGGCGACCGTGCAAGGAAATTGACGGGACATCACTGGGAACCGCGGCGCGCTCCCCCGGCGTCATCTCGGGTGGAATCACATCCAACGGGGGAAACGGTGGAAAACGTGAATACCAACGCACTCAGTCGCGCCCTCACCCGTACTGCCGTCCTGGCCGCGTCCGCGGGTCTGCTCACCGCGGGGCTGCTGACCGGTCCGGCGTCCGCCGCCGTGGCGGCCGCCGGACCGGTCGCGGGACGGGCCGACACGCTGGCGGCCTGCGCCTACTACAACGGCCGCGCGCTCACCGTCCACGGTCAGCGCGGCGACCGCGTCTCGCAGGTGCAGTGCCTGCTGGCGAACCGCCGCTATCTCCGCTGGGGAGACGTGACCGGGTACTTCGGTCCCAAGACCCTGGCCGCGGTGAAGAAGTTCCAGTCCCGGCACCATCTGACCGCCAACGGCAAGGTCGACAAGAAGACCTGGCACGCGCTCTACTACGCCTGACCGGCGGCCCGGCGGGTCCGCCTGCGGCTCACCTGCGGCGGGCCGGTTGCCCCTCCCGGGAACCGGCCCGCCGTACGACCGTTCACGGGCAGCCACACCCCGGCCGTCCACACCCACCGCACGACCGTCCCCGCCGCAGCACACGGCCGTTCGCGCCCGCCGCACGACCGTTCAGCGCCCGCAGCACCGCCGCCCACGCCCAACTCCCGGCCCGCAAGGCTCCTTGCCGCCGCTCCGCGCCGGTCCGTGCCGCTCCGGCCGCCGAGCCGGCATTCTCCCCTCTCGTCGCCGCACCCCCTCACGCCCCCCGCGTCCCGCCCGCGTCACAGCCGTCCGCCCCGCGTCACGGCTGTCACCATCACGCGGGGCTTCCGTCACAGCCGTTCAACAGCCCCTCCCCGGCGGTTACTCCGTGTCGTTGTCCAGGCACAGGGTGAGTGATCACCAGGCCGTACGCGGCCCCTGCCGGCTCCCCCGGGCCGCGCCTGCGTACGGCGCCGAGGAGGTGGCAGAGATGACCGACCGCAGGCTCTGGTCGTACAAGGAGATCGCCGCGCACATCCAGGTGCAGCCGGACACGGTGCGCTCGTACCGCAAGCACGGGCTGCTGCCCGAACCGGATCTGGTGGAGGGCGGAAAACCGTACTGGTTCGCCGATACCGTCAGAGCGTGGGTGGCCCAGCGGCCCGGCCAACGAGGCAGGCGCTGAGAGCCACCGGAACGGCACCCCGGAACGAGGGTGCGGAGGGTCAGGCGGGCCGGGGCGGTGCCGTCGATCCTCTGATCTCCAGTTCCGGGGCCACGAGTTGGTGTCCCGCGGGGGCGTGCGGGCGTTCCATCCGGTCCAGGAGGCAGCGCGCCGCGCGACGGCCGACCTCATGGCTGGCGTTGTTCACGGAGTTCAGCCAGAGGTGGCGGATACGGGCGAGGTAGGTGTTGTCGTAGCCGACGAGGGAGAGGTCGGCGGGTACGTCCAGGCCCAGTTCCTGGGCGGCGGACAGTGCGCCGACGCAGGAGATGTCGTTGAACGCGAAGACGGCGGTGGGGCGTTCGGTGCCGGTGTTGCGGGCGGTGTGCGTGGGGCCGAGCAGACGGACGGCTGCGCGGTAGCCGCCCTCCTCGGTTCCGTCGCCGCTCTCCACGACGGCGTCCGCGGCCAGGCCGTGGGAGCGGACGGCGGCCTCGAAGCCGCGCCGGCGCAGTGCGCCGACCGGCCCCTGCCCGGCGATGTGGGCGATCCGCCGGTGGCCGAGGCGGATGAGGTGTTCGGTGGCGAGCCGGGCGCCGCGTTCGTCGTCGTTGGCGACGAGGTCGGTGTGCGGCAGCCGGGGTTCGTGGTTGCCCGCGATGACGGTCGGCAGCCGCTCGGCGACCTCGGCCAGGCCCGCGGTGTCCGGCAGGGTGCCGACGACGACGAGGCCGTCGACCCGTAGTTCCTGGAAGGTCCGGGCGAAGCCGTGGCCAGCCCGCCGGTCCAGCCGTCCGTCGGCCATCAGCATCCGCAGACCGTGCGCCTGGAACAGGGAGTTGAGGCCGTCGAGCACCTCGACGAACCAGGGGTTGCGCATGTCGTTCAGCAGCACGCCGACGGTGTGGGTACGGCGCGCGACGAGACTGCGGGCCGCGGCGTTGGGCCGGTAGCCCAGTTCGTCGATGGCCGCCAGCACGGCCTGCCGCTTGGTGTCGCTGACCCGCGGTGAGCCCTGGAGCACGAGCGAGACCAATGATTTGGAGACGCCCGCGCGCTCGGCGACACCGCGGATCGTCGGTGCCCGGTCCGCTCCCGGCCGGGCTCCGGACCGTTCACCGGGCGACACGTCGGCACGCTTGTTGGACCGTTCCATGAACGGAAATCCTTCCACCGGGCCAAGGCAGCGTCAATGCTTCGGCACAAGCCCCCTGCAGAACGGTTGACATGCGGACATCAGGACATGCAGGGTGCCGGTGAGCGGTGATTGGACCGTTCCAATATCCGCGCCCCGGGCCACCGGCTTTCGGCCCGGTCACCGGCCGTCGGCCCGTGCCATGGGGACCCCGTCGGCACGTCCTACCGGCAGCAGCCGCGCCGGCACCCCCTCCCCCGGCTTCCGCCCTCACC